>JAUWLY010000231.1 GCA_030613445.1 Candidatus Stahliibacteriota bacterium
TGACTGTTGTTTCTGTAATCTCGTTGGTATTAGTCCCTATGGTGCTGATACTTGCGACATAAATGTGACAAAGGTTTCGGCTGGTTTATTGTGTGAGGTTTTCACGAAACTCGGCGAGCAAGTTATCAACAAAAACAAAGATCTATTCGACGAAGCTGGTAAAGAAGCTCCCAAAGAGCGTGAGAAAACACGAAAAGGCGCGCTTAAGGAATTGGATAAAATAAATGAGAAACCATTCAAAGAGGATATTGCCGAGCGTATTGAAAAAGCCGGTAAGAAGACTATGCAGGATGCTCAAAAAGACTGTGTTGAGTGTTTTGCTTGTCTCCATGCGTGCCCAACCTGTTATTGCTTCTTGCTCAGTGATTATAAGAAGGGGAAGGATATTGAGCGTGTAAGAACATGGGATGCGTGTTACTATGCTTCCTACGCTCGAGTCGGCGGTGGTGCGAATCCACGGAGTGATCTTGTGGAGCGGTTCTGGAATCGTTTTCTGTGTAAATTCAATTATTTTAACGAATATGAAGGTTTTCTCGCATGCTCTGGTTGTGGAAGATGTTATCGTGGATGTTCAGCAAAAATTGATATAAGGGAGATTTTATGGAAGCTCTAAATCCATACTATCCAATTCCGATAAAAATAAAGGAGATAATACCAGAGACGCATAATATTAGCACCTTTGTCCTTGAAGGGATGCCAATACAATTCAAAGCTGGTCAGTTTGCTGAACTGACTGTGCCGGGTGTTGGCGAGGCACCATTTACACCATCTTCTTCACCGTATGCTGATGATATGGAATTTACGATAATGAAGGTTGGTCGAGTGACTGATGGACTTTTCGAGTTGAAAAAGGGTGACCTGGTGGGAGTGAGAGGTCCTTTTGGCAAAGCCTATCCTTTGAAAGATTTTAAAGGCAAGGAGATCTTCATTGTGGGTGGCGGGGTTGGTTTTGCCCCTTTGCGTTCGCTGTTTTTGGCGCTGGTCCACAATATTAAGGATTACAAGAAAGTTTATATAAGATATGGTGCACGAACGCCAGACGATTTGGTGTTTTGGAAATTGATCCCGAAGTGGCAAAAGATCAATGGTGTTGACATTGATCTCACGGTAGATATCGGTGATGACTCCTGGGAAGGTAAAGTTGGTGTAGTGACTGTGTTGCTTGATGACATACCAGTTGATTTGGGTAAGGCGCCAGCTTTTGTCTGCGGACCGCCTCTGATGATGAAATTCGTAACCCAGCGGCTTGTTGAGGCAGGTTTCCAACACCGCAAGATCTATTTATCTATGGAGAAGAATATGTCGTGCGGTATCGGCAAATGCAATCACTGCCGAGTGGGAAAATTCTATGTATGTAAGGACGGACCAGTTCTCACTTGGGATGATGTAAAGGATATTGAGGAGCCATTTTTATGAAGAAGGTTGATCCTGCATTTACTACTGTTAAAAAGACGGTATGTCCATTCTGTAGTTTCGGTTGTGAACTTGGCGTGGTCTTTGATGATTTTGGAGTGAAGGGAGTTGAGTACATAAAGGATGGCAGTAGTGGAGGCAGACTATGCCCAAGAGGAAGTGCTGCTGCATTGTACCTGAATCACCCGCTGCGACTATCAATGCCGATAAAGAATGGTAAGGTGCTCGATTGGACAAAGCTTAGCAAAAACTTGAAAAATGCATTTGACAAACCAGCGAGTGTTGCAGTTACATTTGACCGAAACCTGACCATTGAGGATTATCGTTCGATAATCGGTTTTTGTAAGGCAACTGGCGTCGAGAATATCGCCTCTACCTATTTTGAGCCCGAGGTTCTGCTGCGTGAATTTTTTGGTAAATCATTCTCAGTTGACGATATCGGTAAAGCCAGGATGGTATTGGTTGTAGGTGATCCATTCAATCAGACACCAATGCTTTCCAAAGCACTCATTGAGTGGAAATTGCGCAACCGTAAGAATCGTCTAGTAGTGGTTGATACGATGAAAACACACACTGCAGCATTCGCAAGTGATTTTCTTAAGTGTAGGACAGATACTGAACCACTATTGCTCTTAGGACTCGCCCAGGAAAACATTGCTGGCGTCAATGTCCCAGAGACTACTGGTGTTTCGGTTTCGAAAATAGCCGATATCTCAAAGGATTTGAAGCAGAGCAAAGATGCTCTGATTCTTGTTTGTCTTTCTTTTGCACACACCTATGATTCAATGCTTCTGGTAGAGGGGATCAAACGGTTGAGTGCTTACGCTGGCAAACAGATTATTCCGTTTGTTGAATTTCCTGGCTTTGAAGGAAATCAACGTTTTGGTACTATTCTCGATAAGATAAAAAAGAAGAAAATAAAACACCTCGTGAATTTCGGAGAGCTATTTCCGTTTTATTATCCGCAGATCAGTAAAAGCTTGAAGACAGTCAATATATTTGCTACATCGCCGATTAAACATAAAGATCATACAGTACTACCCGTTGCTTTGAACCTTGAAAAACAAGGTACGATTTTAACCAACCGCGGGGATCAGGGTTTATCCGGTACTATCAATCCAGCAAGTGGTGCTCGGATGGTCAGCGAGATCCTTGCTCTTGTAAAAAAGACAGAGGCAGGAGGTAGGACAGTAACACCACCGGCGGTTACAATTAACCTTGTAGAAAGAGCAAAGAGAATTGTTGCACGTACAAAAACACCCAGGAAGAAAAAAACTCTAAGGTTGCTCGGCGAAAAGGTTTCTTACAATTTTCTCGGATTGTTTGAAAAGGAGAAACTTAAAATAAACCCCCTTGATGCTGAGGTATTAGGTCTTAAGCCAACTGATGCAGTATTTCTGAAATCGAAATATGGTGAGGTAAATTGCAGAATCAAGCTAACGACTGATATTGACCAAGGAATTGTGGTTATTCCTGCAGAAACGCCTGCTGCAAAGGGTTTATTCGAGTATGAAGTGGTTGATAATATTATTAACTTCATCCCAACTGAGGTGGAAATATGGCGAAAAGGATAGTATTAGATCTTGATTTATGTTGTGGTTGCCGATCCTGCGAGGCGGCCTGCAAAGCGGCTTTCAAAGGAGAGGCGCGCATCAGGCATGGGGATATAGCAGGTGAAGCTTATTTGCCGCTTGCCTGCAAGCATTGTAATGAACCATTGTGTCTTGCTGCATGCTCGGTTGATGCGATAACAAAAGATGAGGCAACCGGTATCGTGACACGGTCAGCGATGATCTGCATCGGATGTCAGAGTTGTGCTTATGCCTGTCCTTTTGGTGTTATTGATGCACCTCTTATTAGGCACATTTCTCAAAAATGCAGTTTGTGTAGTGATCGGGAAGAAGGTCCTCGTTGTGTGGTGGCGTGTTCTTCAGGAGCATTGAAATTCTTAAGTGATAAAGAGATCAAAAAGCACCAAATCGGTATGAGAATGGTCTCCAAACATGCATTTTACAGGAGAAGTCCATGAATATCGTAAAGATTCTCTTTCAATATGTCGTATTCCCTGGTTTCATTTTCACCGGCGTTGTTGGTCTGTTCTTGACTTGGATAGACCGCAAAGTGACGGCACGCATACATTGGCGCGTAGGTCCACCGTGGTTTCAACCTTACGCAGATTTTCTTAAACTGCTGCTGAAAGAAACTATGATACCGCAAGGGAGTTCAAAGGTGTTGTTTCTCTTGGGGCCACTGCTTGGTGTTATTGCAATGTCAATTTTTGCGGTGATGCTTTTTTCAATGAATTTTAATCCTACCGGTGCTTTTATCGGTGATCTTATCGTTATTATATATCTCCTTGCTTTACCGCCGATCGGTATAATTCTCGGAGGTTCAGCTTCCAAGAACGTTCTAGCTGCGGTTGGTGCTTCTCGGGAAATGACGCAGTATTTTGCTTATGAATTGCCTTTTTTGATCGCCATCGCAACGATAATTTTGAAAGCAGGTGGCAGCATAAAATTTGGGCAGATCATACTTGCTCAGCAAGCTAATGGACCTTTTTTGTATTCAATATCTGGTGTTATAACTGCGGTAGTAATCCTGCTTACGATTCAAGCTAAATTGAGTTATGTCCCGTTTGATATACCTGAGGCTGAGCAGGAAATTATGGCCGGCCCCTATATAGAATATTCAGGTGTGGCACTGGCGTTATATAAGCTCGGACGAGCCATGATGCTCTTTTTATTGCCGTTGTTCCTAATCTCCCTGTTGTGGGGTGGTTTTGCAGATTGGTGGGCTATCCCGAAGTTCCTTTTGATAATTGTTTTGATAGTTCTTATAAAGAATACGAATCCAAGGTTACGAATTGATCAGGCACTGAAATTCTTCTGGCTAGGACTTGGTATTTTATCGATTATTGGTTTGGTATTTGCTTATCATGGATTGTAAAGGAGAAGAACATGGGAAACGCTAAACTTTGGGGGTTGAAGAAATCGCCCTGGGTATTTCATGTGGCCGCGGCTTCTTGTAATAATTGCGACATTGAGATATTGGATCTCATTACTCCCCGGTGGGATGTCGAGCGTTTCGGTATTGTGCTTGTTGGATCACCAAGACACGCCGATGCTCTGCTGGTCACCGGTGTTCTGAACCGAAAGAGTCTACCACGTGTATTGAGAGTTTACGAACAAACTCCGAAACCATGTTTGGTTATCGCTATCGGTACTTGTACGTGTGATACTCATATGTTCGAGAGATCATATAATGTTGTGGGACCCTACGACAAGTATATACCAGTCGATGTTTATATCCCGGGTTGTCCACCCAAACCTGAATCAATGATTCTGGGCATTGTTAAGGCTTTGAAGAGGTTATAATAATGAAGAAAGAATATTCAAAAAAGGTATTGGAAGAAATAACCAAGAAGTTTCCTGAAGTTACGGTGAAGATCCATGGGCCACGCAGAACGTACCTGAGTATAGTAAGAGAAAAGGTATATGAATTTGCAAAATTTCTACACGAGAAAAAGGGATTTCGTTTTTCGATTGCAACAGGTATTGATACACGTGAGGGTATGGAGATAATATACCACTTCACTCATGATGAAGCGGGAACCTATTATAA
>JAUWLY010000109.1 GCA_030613445.1 Candidatus Stahliibacteriota bacterium
TAACAACATTGAAAGAGTCACGGTATCTCTGCCCGTACCTCAGTTTGTAAGTACGCCAGTCGATGTTAAACAGATCGCCAGATTTCTGAGAATTTCACAAGCTGAAATACAGGACTCCACGTATCCGATCGGTATCGTCTCATCACCCGGGAATGCAGAAATTACTGTACCGGTTGGATCATGTGATACCCTCTTAAGTATTACGCCCAATTTTCCGCTCATGAAAAGTTATTGCGACCGTCTTCAAATGACCGGCGTTGTCGTGTATTGCCTGCAAACCATAAAAAAGGACAATAGTGCACACATGCGTCACTTTGCACCCTCGGTCGGTATTGATGAAGACCCAGTATCAGGCGCAGCAAGCGCTTCGCTGGGTTGTTATCTGGTCCATAATCGTATCATGCCACTCAGCGAAATGACGCGCGTTATTATTGAAATGGGCTATGCGATGAAACGACCCGGTCGGGTGTATATTCATGTCCATTCTTATAAGAATCAAATCATGAAGGTAACCTTTGGTGGTCAGGGCGTCATCACGTTTGAGGGGCGGACTGCATTACCTGAAGATTAACCCCCGCGCCTTGTTTTTCTGACTCTTCAGCATATATACATGTAAGATTTTTGTGGAACTAGCGAAAAAAGTTCGGCAATAACAAACACTCTGTGTCGAACAAGGTGCGGGGTTGACACCATAATACGTCTGAATATAATTGCTAATGAAAGATAAATGGGATAGTAGAACATCATTCATATTAGCCTCAATAGGATCTGCCATAGGTCTTGGGAACATATGGCGATTCCCATATGTCTGCTATGAGAATGGTGGTGGCGCATTTCTGATACCCTATCTTATTGCACTTCTTACAACAGGTATCCCGTTAATGATCCTCGAATTTTCTCTTGGACACAAGTACTATAAACCAGCACCTGCTGCACTGGGACATATTAAGAAGGGGTTCGAAGTACTTGGATGGTTCGCCTTGCTCATCGGCTTCGGTATCGTAACGTATTATGCAGTCGTTATGGGTTGGTGCTTCAATTATCTCGCTTATTCATTCAACCTTGCATGGGGGCAGGATACTCAAGCGTTTTTCTTCAATCAGTTCCTGCAGATATCTGAATCGCCAATGCAAATAGGCGGTGTACAGTGGATGATAGTACTGGGATTGGTCCTGCCCTGGATTTTTGTTATCGCAGCCATTTGGAAAGGTGCGAAAACTGTCGGAAAGGTGGTGTACTTCACCGTAACCATCCCATGGATAATTTTGATCGTATTGGTGGTCAGGGGCGTGACTCTACCTGGTGCAGTTGAAGGCTTGAAATTCTATCTGACACCACAATTCAGTGCTTTGCTTAATTATAAAGTATGGCTTGCCGCATATTCTCAGGTTTTCTTCTCGCTTACAATCGGCTTTGGTGTTCAGATCACCTATGCCAGTTTCTTGAAAAAAGAATCCGATATTGTGAATAATGCATTTATTGTAAGCTTTGCCAACAATGCAACCTCCTTTGTCGGTGGTCTTGCAGTGTTTTCAGTACTTGGATACTACGCTCATCTAAGCGGTCTACCAGTAAGTGAGGTAGTGAAATCAGGACCACAGCTGGCATTTGTAACTTATCCGACGATTATTGGTTTACTCCCGGTTGGAGCGAGTATTTTCGGCATTCTTTTCTTCCTCATGCTACTAACCTTGGGTATTGATTCGGCATTTTCTTTGGTTGAAGCCGGTGCTGCATCGATCATCGACAAATTCAAGATTAAAAGAATTCATGCGAATATCGGTTTTGGTGCCATCGCATTAGTAGCTGGACTCATATTCACGACAAAAGCTGGTTTATACTGGCTTGATATAGTGGATTATTTCATGAATAATTACGGACTGCTTGTGGTTGGTATTCTCCAGTGTTTTGCGGTTGCCTATTTCTATACACACAAAGATGTTGATGTCCAGCGTCATTTCGATTCCGGCGACAAATCGATCTTTTCTATCCCCACAAAGGTTGTTGAATTAAGACAATATGCAAACAGCAAATCCGATTTCAAGATCGGTCGTTGGTGGGATTTCTCAATCAAATATCTGACACCAATTGTTGTGGGTATTCTTTTTGTCACAAATATCTGCAATCGTTTTATGACATCCTATGGCGGCTATTCACGTATGGCTGAATTCCTGGGCGGATGGTTAATCTTGATCGTCTTCATCGTAGTTGCCGTCATTCTGTACAAAATAAAAAGGAGAGAATAATGCCGATATCTGCCTGGATCATGTTTTCTGTTACGGTACTGATCCTTTTCGGCGGTATTGTGATATGTCTATTTAAGATGAAGAAGTAGTATTGAGGGTCAGGTCTTGACTTAGAGACATAATAATTTTTTCTTAAACCAACAAATTCCCTTGATCTGAAATCCGAACCAGTTATACTGTAATGGCTGCATACATTTTTCCTCCTGTATTACCCACTCTACCCTCGTCATTGTTTGGCTCCTCCGTTGTCATTGCCCGACTCGCTGTAGTCCTGAGTTGTATGTCGAAGGGATCGGACAATCCATGAAAACCTTCTGTTATTCGCTGGATTATCCAATCAAGTTGGATAATGACAAAACGAAGGGATCCTCACCCTACTTCCCCTTCTGCCTGCCCCGTAAAACGAAGTTGTACGGGGTCATTGCCCGACTCGATCGGGCAATCCAGAAATCTACGCTTTCCTTTTCCCTGGATCATCCGGTTAAACCGGATGATGACACTTGAACTTATGAAGCTAAGAAGTTCAGATGTTGTGAACCTCAAGACTTCAAAATACGACGGGCCCGGTTAAATAACGTAACAGAAATGCCCATGCTTCTTCCAAAAGGTTATTTAACGAGGCGGGGTTAAAGCCCCTACTCCTTATTCTGGGTCAACCTGTTGACCTGACCCCTGATTTCTATTTTCGATACTTCTTTGCACCCTCTTCATAGAGATCATCGCCATGCGCATCATTAGCAACAATGACCGGAAAATTTTCAACCTCAAGTTCTCTTATTGCTTCAGGTCCAAGATCTTCGTAGGCGATTATCTTAACTGCCTTAATATTCTTAGAAATCAATGCAGCAGCACCACCTGTCGCAGCGAAGTAAACAGCCTTGTGTTTCTTCATAGCTTCCCGTACTTCTTTTGAACGCACACCTTTGCCGATCATGCCTTTCAGACCAAGCGAGAGGAGAACCGGCGTATAGGGATCGCAGCGGCCAGAGGTCGTAGGTCCGGCAGGGCCGATAACATAACCGGGTTTTGTAGGTGCTGGGCCAACATAATATATGATCTGTCCTTTTAGATCAAGCGGAAGGGATTCGCCCTTCTCGATAAGATCGATGAGGCGCTTGTGTGCTGCATCTCGCGCAGTATATATTTTGCCGGTGATTAGCACACTATCACCGATCTTCAAACTCTGAACATCCTCATCGGATAACGGCGTCTTGATTTTGATGAATTCGGGCATAATTCCTCCTTAAATGATTGTCGTTTTATGCCTTGCGGCGTGGCAATTTGTATTTACCGCAACTGGGAAAGATGCAATATGTCGGGGGTGGACTTCAATGAAGACATCGAGCGCAGTTACTCTACCGCCAAGACCCATGGGGCCAATGCCAAGGTTGTTTATTTTCTCAAGCAATTCCCGTTCAACATCAGCATAGAATGGATCCGGATTTCTTTGACCAATGTCACGTAAAAGAGCTTTCTTGGCGAGGAAAGCAACGTACTCAAACGTACCACCAATGCCGACACCGATGACTGTTGGTGGACATGGATTCGAGCTTGAACGCGTTACGCGATCGATGACAAAGTTCTTTACGCCTTCAATACCATCAGCTGGCTTCATCATTTTTACTTCACTCATGTTCTCACTACCACCACCCTTTGGAGCAACCGTGATCTTGATCTTATCGCCAGGTACGATCGTGGTGTGTACGATAGCAGGTGTGTTATCGCCGGTATTTTTCCCCTTCACAGGATCAGACACAATGGATTTTCTCAAGTACCCTTCAGTATAACCCTTTTTCACTCCATCGTTGATCGCGTTGATAATATTGCCTTTAACATGAGTATCCTCACCCATCTCCAGAAAAACTACTGCAAAACCACAGTCCTGACAGATTGGGATTTTTTCGGTCTTTGCGATCTCCGCGTTCTTTAATAATTGACCCAAGATGTCCTTACCGGTTTCGGATTCTTCTTTTTCCAATGCTCGGTTAAGTACCTTGACTACATCGTCACCCAAAAAGTAATTCGCTTCCATACACAGACGGGCCACGGAATCAACAATGGTGTTATAGTCAACTTCTCTCATTTAACCTCCTTTTCAACAGATGGTCATATGGTTGGGGTTAAGAAGCTGGAATATATAATAATCTGGCATCCAAACCTTAACCTATCTTCCATCACTTGGTTGGTTTGAGTATATAAATAGTCGTTTTATCAGGCAACTCGTCCCTTGTAATCACCAGCTCACCATCAGTCTTTTTAATATCTTTGTCCTTAATAAAATCATCGATTGGCGCGATGGGAAAACCGCACTTATCAGTCTTAAAATGCATGGGTATGACTATCTTTGGTTTCAAGACATTGATAACATTATCTGCAATCTTAGCGTCAATAGTGAAGTATCCACCAACCGGAATGAATAAAACATCGACCTTGCCGATGCCTTCGATCTCCTTGGGGCTGAGATCATGACCGAGGTCTCCGAGATGAACAATATTCAATCCATCAATGAACATGTTGAAGATCACAACCTTACCACGTTCCTTGCCTTCGCTCGTGTCATGATAGACATCAACACCGCTGAATTCAATGTCTTTCACGATCTTGACATCAGCACTTCTTACAAAAGTTGGATTGCCGTTGATCTTGGTCTCGTTATGGTCGTCGTGTTCGTGCGAAATCGTAACGATGTCAGCTTCTTCGGTTATTTGGTCGTACTTGATACCGCCATCAAAACAGCCTGGCTTATACGGGTCAGTTATGATCCTGACGCCAGCATCTGATGTGATTAAAAAAGCTGCATGGCCTAGAAATTTGACCTTCATAATGACTCCTTTCTCACACAAACATAATGCTTTGCAATGCCTTTATGCTAACCATTATTTCCTGGATTTGAAACTGAGTTATTATATAGAAATCCCATGAGAAATCAAGGGAATAGTATTGTTTCAAACAGTTCGTATCTTATTCTTGTTCGAACATTAATAATTCGAAACGACACTAGTAAGTAGGATAGGATTGGCATTGACTTGCGAGGCGATTTAAGTAGAATAGATCATGTCTTTATTGACCGATTTGATTGAGAAACTCCAGTGGTTACCTGGTATCGGCAGAAAAACTGCGCAACGGCTTGCATTTTACTTGCAGAAAATGGATAAGGCAAAGGTGCAGGAGCTGACTGAAGCAATTGAACGTGCGCGCAATCAACTGAGAGAATGTTCAATCTGCCACAATTGGACAGAGCATAATCCTTGCGAGATTTGTGCCCATCCTGGGCGCGATAAAGACATTATCTGCGTCGTTGAGCAACCGTCAGATGTTATGGTCTTGGAGCGAACGAGTGAATTCAAAGGTCTATATCACGTACTCCACGGCGTGATTTCGCCAATCAATAATACCGGACCTGATGACCTGCGCATACAACCGCTCATCAAGCGGATAGAATCACACAATATCACCGAGGTTATTATGGCGACAAACCCAACTACTGAAGGTGACGTGACGGCAATTTATATTGCCAACCTTTTGAAACCTTTGGGTATCAAAGTAACGAGGATTGCCCGGGGTCTACCCATGGGCAGTGACCTTGACCTTGCTGATATTACAACTTTGACTAGAGCTTTGGAAGGCAGAATGGAGATTTAATCAGCCCACGGCGGATTAAATCTCAAGCTCTCCCGCTCTGCGGGATCCACGATTTTCCTATACATAATATAATCCAATATGATAAATCGGGACAAGATCCAAGAACCAAGTTCCAAAGATTGAAACCGTATTCGTAATTCGTTTTTCGTGCTCGTAATATTGGATTATAACGAATACGACTTATCCCGATTTTTCATATTGAATTTGTCTAATTTTGAGTAAACGTAGTACCAGCTTTACATTATAGCATTTTTAGGCCATAGAAAAATTCAACATACGGTTTTTTCTTTTGTCATTGCGAGGAATCCTGAGCTTATCGAAGGGGACGAAGCAATCTCATCTGTTATTGGTAAATTTGGGATTGCCACGCCCGATAAATCCCGCAATTCTATTTATAAAATTATGATACGAAGCGGGATAAATCGAACTCGCAATGACGATTTGCGTAAATAATCAGGATGTAAAGCAAGTTGAACCCACATCTGTAGTCGCCCAATTCATTGGGCAGTGTCCGATAAATCGGACAACTACAAACCCACGAAGTAGTTGCTCAATTTATTGAGCCTAAGAAGAAAGGGGCGGCAAAGCCGCCCCTTTACTGATTAATTTCCTCCCCCTTGCTGCAAGTCCCGAGTTCCATCGAGGGGAAAGAGGATACTCCCCCTCACGAGGAGGATACCCCCGATTTCCTCCCCCTTAAAGGGGGAGGATAAAGGTGGGGGTGAAACTATTTACGGTGAGAAGTGCGGGTAATTCGCAATATTCTGGTAAGCATACGTAATCGTGACTTCTAGAGCAACCTTGTCAACAGCATCAACATGCAGTTTCACATAATGTTCATCTGCTGTTTTAATGATGACCAGATCTCCCTCCACAATAGCCACCGAGGTCGTAATTGTAGGTTCAGTTGTCACTTCGAATATCTCATCAAAATCATACTGGCCCAGGTTCAAAAGCATACTAATATTAGCTCCGGTACCGTATTCTATATTGTGTGAAGGTGAAGCAGCCGCAACTGTATCATAGGCTGGGAAGTCCCAGGCATCAATCCACATATCTGCAAGACTGTCAGCCATCTCAGAATCAGCCATGAGTGTGGCGTCAGAGAAACGGATAGCACAGTCTGGATCGGAGCCTGGACCAATCTCAAATTTCACTATCGCCGTAAATTCTGGTCTTGGAGATGCCTCAACAAAAGGAACATTCGTATTATAGGAACCGACTTTATCATCGACATTGACCGTACGCACCTGGAAATAGTAAACCGTATCCTGGTTCAAACTAGTGACTTCGTAAAAGAGATCTGTAATAGCATCAGCATTGAATTTATTCAGGTCTTCCCCATCTTCAACGAGTAGATCGCTTGAATCGACTGAAACATAGACATTATAACCGGCAAAATCGTCATGTCCTTCAATCACCGTATCTTCATCCCAGGTAATGGTCACAGATGCTGTATCCATAACCACCATGCTTATCTCTGGTGAGTCGATCAGACTTGCCCCACCACAACCATTTATCATCATTGCGGCTATTGCCACTAGGCCAAATAAAGCCTTCTTCATTTTTTTCTCCTTTTTTTAGTGCCTTTAAAACTGAATTCTTGGCATTTTCAATCCAAAGGCGAAAGACCGAAAATGCATCTTATCACGATTGTCTTTTCCCTACATCACCTCCTTTCAGGTTATCTAACTATAGCAATTATAGGAAATATTTCTCTTTTGTCAAGGGGCAACATTTTAATTGCAGATTGTAGATTGTAGATTTAAGATTTATTTCGGAGTCGCTCAATTCATCGGGCAGTTACTAAGTAACTAAGTTATTAAGTTATTTGGGATTTGGTTCTTGGAACTTGGAGCTTGCTTCCTGGTGGTCTCCGTTATTCTTTCAATGATTTAATTACTTTCTGAAAGCCCTTTAAATCAATACGTACGAGTTTAATCGATGATAAGAATTCAAGAAACCCATCAATATCCAGATTCAAGTAGTGATCTTCGATCTGCATATCAATTGGCAGATCATAAAGGTATGCGCCGCTGCCCAGGGCGTCTTCCAGTCTGGCGATATTTTTTCTGATCACTTTCTTTATCGCTTCCTTTTCAGGTATTGGAAAAGTACTACCAGCCAATTCATAGTGGTTCAGAATCAATATCTTGCCCTCAGCATCCAGTGCATCCTGACTTTGTTCAGAAAGTGCATCTGCAATGATAAACCCATACAAGTGCCCAAGCAAATGCAGAATATATGTATTGCCGCGCTCAAAAGTAATCGGGAATTCCATCACATCCATATCTGAACAGATGCGCTGTTTCAATACCGCCGCTAGCATATAGCTATAATTTCCCTCACCTTTTCCTTCAAAAACCTTGGCGACGGCTGGAGAATCGCCAATACATTTGGCAAAGATTCTTTTTTCCTTTTCCAGGATTCGCACGGTCTCCCAGCAGCGACCGCTAAGGATAAATCTTTGTTTAAGATGGAAAATCCGACCTATGAGCTTATTAAACTCAACACTTATGACATCATATTCGCCAAACGCCACATCCGAGATGTTTGAATGTATCTTACCCCAACGTATCTTCTCTTCCAGTTCAAAACCATCGAAATATATGCCTGGTCTGTTCTCTTTCACTTTTCCATCGTCAATCAATTTCTTAAATGCAGGTCTTATCTGTGTTTCAGTATAAACCGGCACTAATATCTTATATATGCTTTGCAGGGTTGTTCCAATGCGCTGGC
>JAUWLY010000063.1 GCA_030613445.1 Candidatus Stahliibacteriota bacterium
CCAACCGTCAATATTGTTTCACCTTCGAATGAGACGTGGACGTATTGTCCAGCAAGGTTCAATAAAGTGATGAGATCTGCTTCTGGATTCAACCCTAAAACCTTATATATCTTTTTCTGACGCCATTTCATATATCGGTCAAATAGCTTGGTAATAATCACTCTTCGATACTGGTTGAACCACCGGCAGTTCATTACTCTCGTGAAGTTCGTATAGAAAATCCATTCACCGATTGAAGGCAGTGCCACTTCGCAACCCAGTTCCTCGAGCTTTCGAATCAGAAAATTGTTGCTGAATTTCTGAGACCGTACATATATTTCACCTACGATACCAATTTTTGGTTTAATTATGTCCCGGTCGATACTTATGGCATCGAATTCTTTGCGTACGCGTTTGAGAAACGGTAATACCAGCTTGCCGTCTTGTATCAAGGTGCAGATCGTATCAAGGGCATTGCTATAGACCTTATCAGTTTCACCAACCTTCTTTTCATAGGGTCTAATCATGCGCACTCTGGCTTCCATTCCGTCGACTACGGACAGGCCCTCCCAGGCTGAAATGAGAAAGCCAAGCCCTATTGTTCCCAGGTCATCAAAAAGACTCGGTCCTTGATTTGGAGCGTATATTGGTATCTCAGATAATCCCAAATCGTCGAGGATTAGTCTGTGGAGCTTATAATACTGCCCGAAACGACACGGGCCAGAACCCTGGGCCATAAAAAAAGCACTCTTTTCGGGTTTGAAATCCGGTGTATTTATTTTCTTAACCATATCGCCAGCTGTGAGAATAGCTGGCAAGCATTCTTTTCCAGATGTAAATTGACGACCGAGGATCACTGATTCTTCATCGGGTGTTGGTAAGACCCTTGCATCAATGCCAGCATACCGCATTGCCGCGGCAAAAACCTTAGCAGTATCACACATATCAGGTATATATATGGTTCTATCCTTATGGACTTCGCTTTTTGCTGTTATCTTTCTTGATATACCTAGATTCTTTGCTCCTTTGATGCTATCATAGAATGCTTCACATCTTGTGATAAATCCAGCATCGCCTGAGTGCTCATCGACTTCAATGAGGAGAAATGGTTTCTCACCGAGTTTTTCCTTGAAGAAACGCGTTAAAAAAGAGTCCGGACCGCAAGCGAAATTAGAAAGATAGACAGCAAATAATTTTTCGTTTTTGTTGATAGTTTCGGCAGCTCCTAAGATACGTTGACCGTAGTGCCAATACATATTGTAAAAATCTTCCTTGAGAGCTTTATAATCCATTGGTATGAAATCAATAGGTAGGGCCTGTACACCGAGATCTCTGATTTTCTTGGGGATATCTAAGTTCAGCCCAAGATCATAGCCATTATAGGATCTCGAGCAAACAACAAAAGCAACGCCTTTGGTGTCAGCTAATGCCTGCTGTCCTAAATCAGCGATCTTTTCGCGTGTTTTTTCATAATGGGCAGTTGCCAGCTTTATCGCGTTTTTCACTTGTCTTGCAGTTTTACCAAATTGCTTGCCGAATTTAATAAGTGATTCCTCGACACCATCTTTACCGCGGTCAAAATAAATACTCGGTGCAAGGACCCTAATTTCACTGCCAAAGATTGCTCTTGCTATATAGGGGATAGTCTGCACATAGGGGCAGACAAAACATCGGGTAAATTTTTCATCTTTTGGTTGCATAGAAATGATGCTGGGCAGGAAGATTTGATCGATCCCTTTGTTCAATAGATTACGGATATGCCCAAGCGCAACCTTAATTGGCAAACATGTATCGGCGACCGAAACCTCAGCGCCGCTTTCAATGATCTTACGGTTTGTTGGTTCTGAAAGGATTGGTTTAAAGCCGAGGGTGGTGAGGAATCTGTAGAAGAAAGGGAAAAGCTCATAGAATCCCAGGCAGCGCGGTATACCGATTTCAATACCTTCTATATCTTCTGTTTTAAAGAAAATCTCATTACGCAATCTAAAATAATCAGGTAGTTTAGATGTTGTTTTCTTTTTTTCTTCATACCTTTCACAACGACCGCCATAAAATATAGGATTTTCGCCTTTGATAACGATCTTGTTTAATTCACATTCATTGCTACAATGTTTACATATAAAGGATTCTGAAGTGTATTGCCGCGTACCAAGATCAAACCCTCGGAATGTTGTCTTTTCAAGGTTTGCTTCACGGGCAAGCAGCGCAATGCCAATGGCACCGGTTATGTCATAGTTGGTCGGTACCGTGATTTTTTTCTTTAAGACCTGTTCAAAAGCTGAAACAACGGTTTTGTTCGCGGCAACACCACCCTGGAAGAATATTCTATTACCGATCCGTTTGCCATTAACAACGCGATTGATGTAGTTGGAAACAATAGAGTAACCGAGTCCAGCAAGGAGGTTTTCTCGTTCTGCGGTATCGCTTTGGTGGTGGATTACCTCAGAGCCAATGAATACAGTACAACGGTCGCCGAGATTTATCGGTGATTTGGCACGAAGCGCTATATCACCGAAATCTTCAAGTTCAATACCGAGCACTTCTGCCTGTTCTTCTAAGAAAGAACCTGTACCAGCGGCACAGACCTTATTCATTTCAAAATCAACGATTGTCTTGTTGCGCAGGCTTATGTATTTTGAATCCTGTCCGCCGATTTCAAAGATCGTGTCAACGGTTGGATCTATTTCAATGGCAGCTCTTGCCTGGGCGGTTATTTCGTTCTTTACAATATCGGCGCCGATGAATTCACCGATCAAATAGCGACCAGAGCCAGTTGTACCAACACCGGCGATCTCGACTTTAGTGCCGATTTCTTTTGCCAATTCTCTTAAACCTTGGAGTACAATATCAATGGGTCGTCCTTGTGTCCACATATATCTTCGGGCAAGGACATTTCCCTTATTATCAATGAGAACCAAGTTTGTCGATATCGAACCAACATCAACACCGAGGTATGTTTTTGTCTTACGGGCTGGTGATACGAATTTAGTTGTGGCGTGCCATTTTTTATAGCCATCCAAGGGCGCCAACCGTTTGATAACCCGGGGCTGGGTGAGCCATTGTTCAAAAGCTTCAAGACCCTTGAATTTTTTTGTGCCATCAGTTTTCCTTATACTGAGCACTGCGCCGATTGCCCCGATACAATTGTAGTTTTTTGGGACGATAAGGTCACTTGGTGATATATTGAGGATTTCTTGGAATGCTCTAATCATCCCCTGGTTTGCAGCCACACCACCGACAAAAGCAACGGGCTTTGATATTGTTTTGCCTTTTGCAATAACACTCTTGAAATTACGAGCCAGAGCAAAACAAAGTCCAGACATCAGATCTTCGGGTTTTGTACCTATCTGCTGGAGATGGATCATGTCGCTTTTTGCGAATACTGAACATCGACCCGCAATCCTTGCCGGATTTTTTGAACGCAGAGCAACTTTGCCAAAATCTTCAACATTAAAACACAATCTGCGTGCTTGCTGGTCAAGAAAGATACCTGTGCCCGCTGCGCATATTGTATTGGAAGCGAAATCCTTTATTATTTTGTTGTTTAAATTTATCAACTTAGAATCTTCGCCGCCGATTTCTATTATCGAACGTATTTCAGGATGGAAATAGAGTACGCCCTGGGTTGTAGCTTCGACTTCATTAATATAAGCAGCGCCGAGTATAGCATACAAATGTTTAGCACAACTGCCGGTTATTACAAGCCGATCAACCGCAGTGAATGTTTTCAGAGTCTTGAGGAGTAGATCATACGGTTTGCCGTGATGTTTTATGTATTTTGTTCTTATGAGTTTTTCATCAATGAATTCAGCAAACTTCAGGCTTACTGACCCGATATCAATACCGTATTCGTACATTTGATTATTTATGGAGCATAATAGAAACCAAGGGATATGTGGTAATCTATTGTCTGCTCCTCACTGTTCTCATCCCGAGCCTGGATATTCGCGGTGAATTCCGGGGTTAGTCTGAATTTTATCAACTTTAATTCCACGCCACCGCCGATGATCAACTTGGCAGTAGTTTCTGATCCTTCGATCGGTGTATCTATTGCAGTACCATTATTGAATTCAAATCTTTCAGTGCCACTTAACCGAATGTTGAAACCTATACCAAATCCAATATAAGGTGATATTAAAGGAAGCATACCAGCTTTTAAAGAGAGAAAAACAGGGAAATATATATTACCATATGAATATGAATGTCTACCGAGTGCTTCATCGCGGCTATATTTAGTCGATCTGTATTGTGGTGTCATATCGATACCGATCAAATTAATGATATCAGTCCCCATGCCCAGACCAAAATGCATCCCGGTTCCTGAAAATGTGTTGGCATTGCCACCCGGGTCATAAGTGCAGATGTTGAGCCCGAGTTTTACCCCGACCCTTGTGCTGATCGGGCTACCGAGACATTGACCATAACTATATACGGCAAGGAAAACAATCAACAATGTGATTTTCTTCATGCAACCTCCAAGATGAGTATTATACTTTGAATTACAGAAAAGTCAACTATTCCTTACTCGTCACTCGTCATTGCGATTTGCATACACCCCCTCACCTTTACCCTCTCCCCCTATCAGGGGGAGAGGAAAAAGAAGAGGGGGAAGTTCCTTCGTTGTGCTCGCAATGACCTGGGAGAGAATATCCTCATCTGTAGTTGTCTGATTTATCAGACACAACCGGTCAATTGCCCAATGAATTGGGGGCGACTACCAGAAGCCAAGTAGAGAGTAGAGAGTAAGGAGTAGGGCGTAAGGCGTCCCGGTGAAGATATGAAACGGAGAATACACTCTGTTGGAGACACGTTTCACTGCAGATACACTTCGTTGAAGACATGTCGCTTTGCTCCTGAATCAGCCCGATGAATCGGGCAACTACCAGGAGCCAAGAACCAAATCCCAAGAACCAAGTTCTAAATAACATAATAACTTATCGAAGATCTCGCCTGTTGTAAATCTCGAGCATAGCGAGAGGCCCCGTCGTATTTTGGAGTTCTCAATTTCGGACTGCAGCTAACAAAAAAGGCGGGCAAAGCCCGCCTTTTTCTAAAGTAAGTCCAGATTAGTCAGTTACACACCAACGTAAGCCTTCAACTAGTTGGTAGGCAACAGTTACTGTTACAGTATAGGGCGCCGTTGAACCCGTGATGCTTAAAACGCTCATTTTACCAAAGTGATCATTTTCTGCATCCCAACCGTCTGCATCTGGGTCGATGAAGAGTGAAAATACCGCACCATCAGCCAATGCAGTTTGTGTTGAATAACTGCCTGGCGCATCAGCAATATCTAATCCTGCATAGTCTGTGCCACTGTTTGCAGAAGCATTATCCTCAGTGTTATAAGGGGGAATATGGTCACCAGGTGACACGATGTCAATTGGACCGTGAGTTGGATTTGCATCATTGAAGTAATAGTCGATATCCAGCCAGTTGGTGGAATCACTAATTGCTAGCGTTACACAAGAACCGTTTGTATTGAATCCAAAGCCGCTGTGATGAGCAGGATCTGGGTCACTATTACCATAGACGGTCAGGTTTGTCGTTTCATAAGGCGTGCAGTCTATTTCATCTGTTCCACTTACGTCCTCACCAGCATATGCTTGTACGCCATAAACTGCTGCTGGTACTGTTGCGTTAAATGTTACAGTAGCTGGATCATCAAGGGTATCAGTTGCAACGCCATCAGCGATGATATAATAGCCGTCAGCATCTACAATTTCAATCCAGGAAAGCGATAGAGTCGCGCCATTATCAGTAACAGTATAGGTTACATCTGGTGTATCAAGGGTAACTTCGCCATCGCAACCCACCATAACTAAGAGTGCTGCAAAAGCAAGTGTTAAGCCTAATAGTTTCTTCATTTTTCCTCCTTATTTCTGAGTTGGTGGTTTAATGCCACCTTTTGCCGGTGGTTTTGGAACCGGCTTGGAACCTTTGTCAACTTTCGCTTTAAGAGCATTATAGTCTTCAATTAGCTGGTCCAGCGAAGCGTGGACATTATCAAGATCAGTCTGCAGTGTTTCGACCTGTGTTTTGAGTTCATCAAATGCCTCTTGAGAGACTCCACCGGTCAGACCTTCTGGCGGCTGACAACCGATCATCGTCAATGCAACTACGGCAATCAGCAATAGTGCCATTTTTCTCATTGTTTCCTCCTTCATTTTTGTAGGGCGCCATGAATGGCGCGACTACACTTCTATTATTTATGAATAAAGATTTGCAGCTTCACAATATCTTCATTCTTCATTTCCAAATTTCCAAAAAACATCCATAAGATAACCTCGTCATCGCTCGGTTATCATGCTAATTCTCTCCTCCCTTCATTCTTGTAGGAGAGTGTAAAAACGTGGGCCTAAGTGGAATTGAACCACTCACCTCACGCTTATCAGGCGTGCGCTCTAACCAACTGAGCTATAGGCCCAAATAAGGTTGTGAATTATAGTCACTACTATAGATTTGTCAATAGTCAATATCGAGCTTTCTGAGTTCCTCAAAAAGCTTTCATTTCAGTGATTTTGGAAGGATTATCCCGGTCTATCATATTCAATATAGTGATATTGGAAGATCGAGGATCCCGCAAAGCGGGAACCGATGATTACCTACTAAGGGTTTTCTGATTGAGGTCCTCAAAGTACTTATTTTCCATCTGGTTGAACCATATTTGTTTTGATTTTTCATTAGTTTCTTCCGCTGATACCTGGGCATTGTGGATTGAGCCAAGGTAAAACCGGTTGAAAAGAAAGCTGAAAACAAGGACTGCATCGACATACTTCTTTTTCTTCACCGCATTATATATCAGGTATCCAGAGCCGAGATTCAGAAGGAAATCCCGGATACCGAGGTGAGTATTGCCAGCATATATTTCACCGGTTCCTGGGCATATGAGTGACAAGAGCGCAGCAGTTTTTAGGGATTTTCTTGGTTGGTTTAGGTATGAATTGATCTGGTCGACTATCGCCTCCTCTTCAATTGAGACAAATATTTCGCGCGCGCTGTATGGTCTATTATCCAAGAGATAGGTGAAGCCTAATAGTTTCTTTTCCTTAGTGTGGATAAGCAGTTCGCTAGCCTCGTAAAAATGTCCGGAATCGAGATAACACCAAGCCATTTCCACTTTGAATTCAGGATTCAGATCGGGTAGATCATTGAATATGCTATGAAATTCTCTGATACCTCTATACTGGTTTGAATGAAAAAGAGAGATTGCATATTTTACCCTTTTTTGCGGGTCTGACTCTAATTCTGGATAGAAAAAGAATGCTCTTTCATATTCAATATAGGCGATGTCAAAAAGGTTATGTGCATATAAGGAATCAGCAAGTGAGAATTGGGTGAACAGGAGGAGAGGTATTAGCATTTTATGGCACCTGAATAGTCATTGCGAGTCCGCTGAAAGCGGGCGCGGCAATCTTGATGATATTTAGGCATTAAGTGTCTCCTTGAGATTGCTTCGTCACTTCGTTCCTCGCAATGACGAGAAGGAGTGATCGGGCAATGACGCAGGTGTATGGATTAGGCAATGATTTCTCTATTGTCATTCTCCAACTTGATTGGATAATCCAGAGGAAAGGTATTAGCATTCCAGGGTTCCTCGCCCCGTTAAATAAACTTACAGGAAAATATTTAGCCATTTCTGAAATCGCTATTTAACGGGGCGAGCAATGACAAGTTATTTTTATGTCATCGCGAGTGAGCCACCATGTTTTTTGGTGGTGAACGTGGCGATCTCTGAGATTAGTTCCCCATATGTTTATAGACTGATGACGTGGGCGCTGAAGGTCTGATATACTATTTTTCATTTTCGAGTATCTCCTCTAAATACTTCTCATTCTGATAGTAATTGTAGTTTCGTACAGCATTGATACCACCATAGATGTTCGCGATATAGAAGAGCCCGGTTGCGCCGAGACAGATACCATATTTTATATCTTCATTTTCATGGTGGTAATAGTAGGAGAGAAGCGCAGTTGTGCTAACTAATAAGAGTGAGAAAATGCCATCGCCAGTTCTGCCGCAGTACCAATGCCCGCCGCCAGGGAATAAAGCACAGAGCGCACCCAGGGCAGGTTTCTTATAGGTTGGCTTGTTCCTTGGAAGCTTGAGATACTCTTCTGCTTCCTGGAATCGAAATTCAAAAGCATAGCTCAAGCCAATTATCCTATTGGCTTCTTTATTATAGGATTCTCCGATATCAATAAGCTGAGTACGTGATAAATCATATTGCTCAGCTGCGAAGTACACGGTGCCCTTAGTAAACCTTCTTTTTACTTCATTATTAATATCATTACATTTAGCTAATGCTTCATCGTACATTTCCAGGTTGATCAGGCAGTCAACGATTCTCTCTGGGACGTCATCACGTATTGAATCAGCTAGAAACTCGTATCTTTGATACTCATTCAAAGCTGCTGCATAGTCTTTTTGTGCATAAAGGTAGTCAGCAAAGATAAGGATATTCTCTTCGGAAAAGGTATTTATGGGCTGGGCATAGAGTAATAGTAAAAATATACTCATTTCTTAAATCAGGTAATTGGGGTCAAATCTTGACTATTGACAAAATTAGTTCTTTGGTTTTGTGGTACTAATTCAAGGATAGAATAGTGCAACGAGGGGACTCGACATACTCTATTGAGGAATGGTTGATATGAGCAATTGTCAATAGTCAAGATTTGACCCCAACATTGGGAAGTGTGGTATCCCTTTTCTTTATTTTTTCGAATATGAAATTATTCTCGATCGGGTCGTAGATCTTGCCCTTTTTGATGCCACGGTAATAGGTACTAAGATGATCTACAGCCCACGGGTTGCAGCGCATAAGCCGATCAGCCGCCATTAAGGACCCCCAGATAACACCATATTTGCTGATTGCTTTTCTGCTGAATCTTGAACACGAGGGTGTGAAGTTACAAACGTCGCCCTGAGCTGGTGCCACGATTTTTTGATGGATAGTAATGCCCGCATTGATTACTATTTTTAATGGATTCGTTTCTTTTATTGGCTGCATGAAGAGTAATGCACAAAATAAAATATGCATATAGTATTTTAAGCATTTATTTTAGGAAATCAAGTAGCCTGGCATTTTTCTTGCAACGAGGGACTTCCCCCTCACCCTTACCCTCTCCCCCTTACAGGGGGAGAGGAAAAAGGAGAGGGGGTATTTGTAGCTTGATTTTCTCACAAGATGTGCTATGCTATTATGTGATAAAACAATATATCAAAGAAATCAGACAGTTAGATATTGAAACGGTTGTTATTATAGTTTACTCTACTTTCATCCTTTTGTTCGGCATATATCTGCGCAGAATGCACTTTGTATTTTCAGGACGCGAAGAGCTGTTCCTTGACAGGTTAATTATTATGGGGATATTATACGGCCTTTCACCGCTTCCTTTATTTTTCTTGTTCAAACGTAAACCTAAAGATTATGGGATCAATCTGGGCAGGGTTAAGCAATGGCTAAAAGAAGTTGCGGTTTTTTATCTTATAATGTTGCTTATTCTTCTGGTGGTGTTCAAATTCACGGACATAAAGCATTATTATCCTCTATACCGCAAGGCGGCAAGGGGTATGAACTACTTCCTGCTGTATCAAGGCATACAACTATTCCATATGTTTGCCTGGGAGTTCTTTTTCAGAGGTTTTATGCTATTTGGGCTTGAGAAAAAGTTCGGCAAGGCGAGTATCCTTGTTCAAACAATCCCTTTTGCTATTATGCATTATAGAAAAAAGCCTATAGAAGCCTACGGGTCGATATTTGCCGGCATATTTTTAGGCATACTTGGCTTACGTTCCCGGAGTTTCTTACCCTGCGCATTACTGCATTTCCTGGTTGCGCTCAGTGCGGATATACTGGGGATTCTATTTTGAAAATACTAAATCCTAATATCTAAATATTCACCCCATTAGATATGTGCCTAATTTACTTTTGAAACCTTTGTAAGATTGTGAGGATACTTTTGTGTGTATATCCCTAGTAATTTGTTTTATCTAACGGGGCAGGCTTAGGGAGAGTCGGGCAAATGACCACGTACAACTTCGTTTTACCCCGCTGTTTGTCACGATCCCATTACCTACGTAACGAGGACAGGCGGGACAAGCGGAGCAGGCGTGCATTTTCAAGAATTGATAGCTTTTCCCAATCTTAAATCTGCAATTAAAAATCTGAAATTATTTGGCTATTTCAACGACTCTTTTTTCCCGTATCAAGGTGACTTTTATCTGCCCGGGGTATTGTGTTTCTTTTTCAATTCGACGGGCGACTTTCTGGGCTAGACTTTCAGCTTCAATGTCAGATACCTTTTCAGGTTGGACCATTACTCTGATCTCCCGTCCAGCCTGTATAGCAAAAACCCTTTCCACACCGTCAAAAGAAGAAGCAAGTTCTTCCAACGTATTCAACCGTTTGACGTATGCCTCAATGGTCTCGCGTCTCGCACCGGGTCGAGAACCAGAGATTGAATCCGCTATTTCCACGATTCCCGCATATGCCGAGGTGGGGTTGATCTCTTTATGATGCGCTTCAATAGAATTGATAATAATATCATTTTCGCCATATTTTCTTGCGATTTCAGCACCAACATAGGCATGTGAGCCTTCAATGTTCTTGTCACCCACTTTACCCAAATCATGCAGTAATCCAGCCCGTTTTGCAATCGTTGCATCCAAACCTAATTCCTGCGCAAGGAGTGCAGAGAGGTTGGCGACCTCCTTGGAATGTTGAAGAAGATTTTGGCCGTAACTCGTACGGTACTTCATTCTACCAAGATAACTGATGACCTCTTGGCTAATGCCGATAATTCCCATTTCCAGAATCACATCTTCACCCGTATTTTTTATTAGCATCTCGAGTTCACCACGGGATGCTTCGACGATCTCTTCAATTCTCGTTGGGTGTATCCGAC
>JAUWLY010000274.1 GCA_030613445.1 Candidatus Stahliibacteriota bacterium
CTATGGTTGGGCAGGCCAGTGGCGATTTGCTATGCGGGGTGGTCGTCCTGATACTTATGTTCCTTGGTATGCAGACAAGAATCAGGATGGTTACATTGCCCTTGATGAGGCGTATGAGTGGGAAACACCCCATTCTAATTCCGCTGGTGAATATCCACTCTTTGATGATAATGGCGATGGTGTGGGCGGCGACTTGACCAATCCGGCGACCTATGACAGTTCTGGTCAGGATTCAACCAGGGATGGATTTTATGGTCAATTTTATAATTTGATGGCATGGTATGACCGGGAAGCTGATGATAATGGACCCAATTCCTTTCATGCCAGCTCTTCAATCTTGTCTTCATCTAATTCCTGGCTTATGCCTCAATTATCAGATGTTAATATCGAATGGTCTACTGGTGCACCTTTGCCAACACCGGTCTGTGAAGGCGCCTCAGGTGTGATCAATAATAAGATTTATGTTTTTGGCGGTCATCCGAGCCCAGCACCAGTCCATTATGTCTACGATATTGTAAGCAACACCTGGTCAACTGTCGAACCTATGCCAATTCATGGTTCTCTTACCCGGGGAGTGGTCTATGATGGTAAATTATATGTGCTTGGTAGTCATACGCTTGGTTCAGATACAATAAGGTGCTATGATCCTGTTGCCGACTCGTGGGAACTTTTAAGTGCTCCCTATTCTGGATGGCGTGAGTTTTGTAAGTATGGAGCAGCCGCAGTCGGGGATACAATTTACTACTACTACATGGAAGAGAGCTATACCTACTACCCACAGCAGAACTTCTGGAAGTATGATGTTACGAATGATACCTTTATTGAACAATCGACCCCGCCATTGCCAAAACGGATGTACATTGCCTCTGCATCAGATGGTAATTTTTGTTATGCAGTGGGTGGACTAAGCCATGTAGACCTCAATCCGATCCAGGATGTGATCCGCTATGACCCATCATCTGGAACCTGGGAAACGATCGATTCATTACCTGAACCGATTGCTTTTACTGACGGCGATTTCCTGAGAGGTCATCTCTTTATTGCTGGTGGCGGTGCTGGCTATGGATCCTGGCCAGCCAGTGATCATGTTTATTACTGGAGCCAGGGTACAGGCTGGGTGTCTACTACGCCATTACCAGCGCCAGTTGGTATTCCACATGTTGAGGTGGCAACGATTAATACGATTGACTATATTTATGTTTTTGGCGGTTATAATAATGGTTATCTCAACACACTCTACATTGGTAAGATTAATGACCTTGGTGCAGAGGAGATTACAATATCTCGGCCAAGATTTATTCTTGACCTTACTGTTAACCCAAATCTGATTCGGGATCAAATGACAGTAAATTTCTCTATTAGTAATACGAGTGAGGCTACATTTTTGGTCTATGATATTACGGGTAGGATTGTAAGGCATCTAACTCGGGGCAATTATCAAGCTGGATTTCATCGGCTCAGCTTTAATTTAAAGGATCTTGCTTCGGGAATCTATTTTCTTGAACTTAAAACACCAGCGACCCGAAAAAGGATAAAGATAATCAAAATTAAATAAACTATGCGAAAATATCGTCCCTGCATGTATTTACCCTATAAATAATAATGTATATACATTGATTGGAGGATATAATGGCAGTACGAATCGGTGAATTACTAGTGCAAAGTGGCATCATTATTGAAAAACAAGTCCAAGAGGCACTTGAGATTCAAAAAACCAAGAAAAAGAGGCTGGGTGAAATTCTTCTTGAATTAGGTTATATAAACTCTGGAAATTTGATTAAAATGCTCAGTGAACAGGCGGCAATTCCCTTTGTGGAACTCCGGCCAGAGATGCTTGATGAGCAACTTATTAAATCTTTTCAGGAGAAGATTCTTTATAAAAATAATATTATTCCGCTTTACGAAATTGATGATAAACTTTTTGTCGCGATTGGCGATCCCATAAATCAAAAGGTAATAAAAGAACTGCAGGAATTTACTAAAAAAGAAATTGTACTATCTGGTGCTGAACCAAAACAGATTGCAAAGTTATTGGATAAATTTTTCCTGATTGACACGATTGATTACCTTTTTGAAAAATAGGAGTCTTGACCCCACACTGTGCATAGGTGCGGGGTTGTGAAGGAGAATATTATGAAAAAGTATAAAAATAAAACCTTGATATTACTGTTTTTGTTCCTTCCCTTTATTCTTTTTGCAAACGAGGAGGAAGAAAAAGACAAAGCAGGAAAATACATTAGTGAAGGAATGACTGCCTATTCAACAGAGGATTACACACAAGCCATTGAATTATTCAAAAAGGCGTTTATATCGAGGCCTGATTATTCTGCACTTGCCTATAATATTAGCTGCTGCTATGCACTTCAGCATGAAAAAGACAGCGCCATAACGTGGCTTGAAAAAGCTATTGAACTGGGAGCCTACAAATTCTCTGATGATGAAGATTTTGCTTCTTTAAAAAAAGATAAAAGATTTCAGGAACTGGAAAAAATAGCAGAACAAAAGATAAAAGAGCTGGAATCAAAAGAGTGGGTGCCTGTTATTGTATTGCCTGAGGAATTCAAAGAGGAAAACCAATATCCTATTGTTATTGCCCTTCATGGTTTTGGTGGCAATCCTGTTAATTTATCCAAGACATTGGAGCCAGGCGTGCGCCCATTAGATTTTATCCTTTGCTGCCCTTATGGTTCAGAAGTAAGAGGGAGTACGTCATTTAGCTGGGGTGATTATGAAGTTTCTGAAAAACGTATTCTTGAGGCACTTGAATTTCTAAAAGAGAATTATAAAATTGATACTGAAAACATTATTCTCCTTGGTTATTCCCGGGGAGGCGCGCGAGTTTTTTATACCGGATTAAAAACCCCCGAGGTTTTTTCTGCTATTATTAGCGTCACAGGTTATTATGATGAGGATTTTGATGATTTTCTTGAACAGGAAGCATTAAAAGACACGAAGATATATATGATGGTCGGAGAAAAATATCGCTCTTTAGAGAGTAATAAAAAAGCAGAAAAAATAATGAAAGAAAAGGGTATTAGTGTGAAGCTTGTTATTTATCCTGATCTTGGCCATGCCTTTCCGCCAAACAGCAAAGAGGAAATCCAGAAGGCTCTAACCTGGATTATGCAAGATAAATAATAAGAAGGAATTGAAAATTTGGAGATGATGATTCGCTCCTTTAGAATGTTACAGTATTAAGCTGTAAGTCTCGCTATAGTCTCGAGTCTAACGAAGTTAGAGAGAGGAAGCATTAGGATGTTAAGACTCTTGAAGAGAGGTACCGTGCCTGTTATCATGAGAATTGGTTCTCATACCGCTACGAGGAAGATGGTGGTATCGAGATAGCAGGGATTCTTGAATGGTATGTAGTAAAAGGAATATGAAAAGAATTATATTAGTAGGCATTATCAGTGTATTATTGTGGATAGGATGTACTGAGGAACAATCACAAATAGAGATAACTTATCCGGCTGATGGCTCGGTTGTGAGCAGGATAGTCAATATTACTGTTGAGACTGTAAATGACATGATGATAACACGTGTCGAATTTTATGTTAATGATTCACTTGAGTACACTGCTTTTCCATCACCATTTATTTATTCCTGGAATACCTTTGCACTTCCAGACAGCTCATTACATGAGATATATGCAAAGGGCTATTATGGGAATTTAAGCGAAGATATTTCTGATACAATTTTTGTAATGGTTGATAATGGACCATTTATTTTTGCTGATGATTTTGAGCTTTATTCAACAGGAGAATATCCACTTATTAGCGGATGGTATGAGTTACGGCCTGGTGCAAACAGCGAGAGCACATATGTACAAAGTGGAATTTCTCATAATGGTGACAAAAGTTTTAAGCTAAGTGGTTCGTCATCCTGGCCTAGAACCGATGGGGTAGAGCTGTCACTAACTGGCTTTAATCAACTCACCTATGTATTTGCTGTTATGATTCCTGCAGAAAGTTCAACCGGTGCTTTAGTAGGGTTTTTTGTGCAAGTGAGCCCGACTTTGGGTGAAATTTTTAATGGTGTTCTTTTTAATTATGAAGATGGCTTAATATATGTAAGAGGAGTAGAGCCAGTAAGTACTGGTTATTCATGGAAGAAAAATACCTGGCATCCTGTAAAAGTTGTGCTCGATTATGACAGCCTTTTGATGAATGTCTGGTTAGACAATGAACAGATCGCAACCAATATTCAGGCTGCAACTCGAGATACTTCGAATATATTTGCTGTAGCTACA
>JAUWLY010000090.1 GCA_030613445.1 Candidatus Stahliibacteriota bacterium
AGGTTGTCCCGCCGTAGGTCCTGGTCCAGAGAGTATCCCCGGAGGCATTGGTCTTGATGAGGTAGACATCATCCCAGCCTGCCCCGTGGGAGTAAGTGTGTCCTGCGATGATGTATCCGCCATCCGAGGTCTGCTGGACAGATTGGCCACAAGCGTACGCGTCGTAGGTGCGGGTCCAGAGGGTATCTCCTAAGGCATTCGTCTTGATGAGATAGACAACGTACGACGTCAGCGTCTGCCCTGCAATGATGTATCCGCCATCCGAGGTCTGTTGGACAGAGAATCCTATATCAGAGTACCCCCCGCCGTAGGTCCTGGTCCAGAGGGTATCCCCGAAGACATTGGTCTTGATGAGGTAGACATCCTCGACGCCTGCCCCGAAGGAGCTAGTTCGCCCTACGATAATGTATCCGCCATCCGAAGTCTGCTGCACAGCGTAGCCGTAATCCCAGCTCGTTCCACCATAGGTCCTCATCCATGTCTGCTGAGCATAGGAGAGAGAAAAAAGGAGATGACCGAAGAGTACCGCACTAGCGATTTTCATTGTGCTTCGTTTTCGTATTATTGCTGCTGTATTTTCTACATACACCATAAGGCTATTCAGTATTATGAAATATGTCGCTCTTGGTTTCATATTTCCTCCTTATATAATATGGATATTATAACAAGCATTGTGTTTGTCTTCTATTTGAAATATGTTAGCAAATCATTGACAGTGTTGCATTTTCTAATGGTTAGTTGTTTCTCTTGACGAATATACTAAATTGTGTATAATGTTTCCGCATATGAATAACATAAGTCCCCAGACCCGGCTGGAAGTTGTTCGACACTACCTTAATAATGGTGATTCATTAAGAAAGACTGCCCAGAGATTCCATGTTTATTATCCGACCGTGTTCAAATGGGTTAAGTTATATAAGAAAGAAGGTGAAGCAGGACTTTTATCAACCTACAAGCGTCCCTGGAATAGAGCAAAAACGGATTTAGAGGAAAAAATCGCTCTTCTTAAGGAAAAGGACCCAGGTCTAACAGTTCGGGATGCAAAGGAGATACTCAGACAGCAGGGGATGAAGATTTCCATTAAGGGAATATGGGGAATATGGAAAAGATATGGCTATGCAGGGTTTAATAAAGAGGAATTCGGTCATGATTTTACAGGATATACTGCTTGGTCAAAGGAAGCAAAGAGTAAGTTTGAGACTGCAAAAAAAGTTTTTAAGAGCGGTAAAGTAAAAGAATCCGCCAAAATCTTGAATTCAATTCCTTCTTTACCTACCAATAAACTCATTGGTAAAATTCCTGATAAATTATTGAATTGGAAAAGAAAGACAGAAAAAATGTCATGCTTGATGGGAGAAATTCCACCACATAATTACTTTAAAAAGGGAGAAAAATTATATAAGGAGCTAAAGAGAAGAAAGTTGTATCATTCGGCACTCAGAATAGGAGTTATGGAGGTTGTAGCGCTCGCTTGGATTGCATCATCTGAAAAAACATTAGAAAAAATCGAAAAAGTTAAGCAAATTATTAATTCCCCCGAAGATCGCCATATCCCAGATATCCCAAGGAGGACTTCAGAACTTCTATTTGGACCTCGATTCAGCCTCCTTATTGAAGAAGGGATTGAATGCACAAGGCTTATGAAACTGAAGAAGGCTGATGAAATAGCTGACACCTGCCGCAGATTGTTAAGAAACAGGAAATTAATTTCTCCTCTTTCAGTGCTCCAACTTGGAATTATGTATATGAATTTAGAGGATTATAGAAAGGCAGAAAATCTGATTTTACCGGTATTTAAAAAAGTAGATGAAAAAGAAAAAGAGCAATTGAAACTTCGTCTTGCTAACATATTTGTTGCTAAAGGAGACTGGAGAACGGCAAGCAGATTTTCAAGAGATGCAAAATTTGGAGCGTGGAGTTCTCTTTCCGGTAAATATCTTTTTTTCTCAAGATTAGCTTTGATAAAAGGAAATTTACAAAAAGCAATTTCTTTATGCATTGAAATACTTTCACAGTTAAAAAAAGAGGAATTTGACCGGAGGATATTTAGTGGCTTTTTCACCATTGCAAGTGCATATGCCGGTTTGGGAGAAAGAGTCAAAGCGAAAAAAATACTTACAAAGATCTTACCCTTCTTTAAAAAAAGGAAATTGAAAAAATATATCCATATTATTGAAATTCTCCTTTCTCCAAACAGGTTAAAATTAAAGAATAAAAAATCAAAAACGAGAAATCAAACTGCTGTTATCAATTTCCTGTCCCCATTTCCTGATTGTCACTTAAACAAAGATCTCCTGCCGTCTGTTAAACTTGCGCATCTTGTGAGGAATGGGAATTATCTAAAAGCACTTTCTTTCGCAAAGAAAAAATATCTTATGCTACATTTTTACAGATACCTATTTTTCTTTCCTGAAACAATAATCCGTCTTCTCGAGAAAGGTAAATCAACTGGGCTTCCCAGAGTGATATTAAAATTACCTATCTTTAATAGAGAAGTCCCAGTTTATCATATAAAATTTCTCGGTTCTCAAATAGTTTATAAAAATCAAAAGTATTTAGAGGTAAAATTACCACCTAAGAATACTGCCTTTGTAATTCAACTTGCCACCAAGACAGGTGGTCCCGGTGAGAAGATATATCTAAAAGATCTGTATAACAACTTCTGGCCCAGGAGTAAGGGTCCTTCACGCAATTTATCACATCTATTAATGAGAATTAAAAAGGCTCTAAAGATACCGAGCCATCTTTTAACCATTTCATCGAAAACGGGGTGTCCCTCCATAATAAATGAGGGTATTTATTTTACAACTGATTATCAGGAATTTGAACAAATTCTTGCACAGGCAAAGGCATTGGAGCAGACTGGTGAGTGGCGTTTTGCAAAAAGGGAATACCTGCGGGCTTTTGAATTATTCAGGGGTGAACCATTCAAGAAAATGTACGATAACTGGTCAGAACAAATGCGCAGGGTGATTCTGGGTAAATTAGAAGATGAGGCAGTGCACTTTGCAAAGAGTTGTATGGAGCATAAAAATAACACCGATGCCAGAAAGGTACTGAAAAGGATTTTAAAAATAATGCCTGATTCAAAAGAAATTATGATATAATTGAGGGGTTTGATTGCTGATTTCCTATCCTCACAGAAGGAGAGAGGATAGGAAAAAGGAAAAAGGTGACAGATCTTGACATTCGACAATGTGGTTCTGCATGAGGAGATTGCCACACTCCCCACTCTCGCTCGCAATGACCCCGATTAGATACTACGTGTCTAACGGGGCAGGCATAATAAAATTAACTCTGAGAATTATTGACTAAATCAAGAAAATGACTATAATACAAAATATAGGTACTAGATTTAAGATAATAGATTCTAGTGGAAAAAGTTGTGTTTGATTATCAATTTGGAGCTTGTTTCTTGAAATTTGGAACTTCCCCGAAAGGGGTCTTACGCCTGTAGCTCAGTTGGATAGAGCAACGGATTTCTAATTCAAAAAATCCACATTCAGAAAACCTCGAAATCTCAGCAAGTTGTTGTAAAATAAGGCTTTGCAGCATGTCAAAGATCATTCTGTGAATTCTGTCCATTTGAAGGAATTCTCTGTAATATTTAGTGGCATCGATAGATTACGGGGTTCCGGGGCCCCCATTCAGTTTTTGTCGTTCTTATAAAAAATGAGTGGGGAAAAGGGGGTATCCCCCTTTGCACTCTTGCTTCTGAAAAACAAAAAGTGCCATGTTGGCACAAATATGGCACAAGGTAACATAACGGTTTGCTCCCAAAATACTGGTAGAGCAACGGAGTTAATAACCGTTGTGTTACCTTGTGCTGTTATTTAACCTTGATTACTTTGTGTGAAATTACTCCATCAATCTCAACAAAGTAGATCCCTGGTTTTATCTTGTCGGGTAGTACAACTCTTCCAGTGACATCAAAGACTTTGTAGTTCTTGCCTTCGGGGAGAAGAAGAGAACCAGTGATGAGGGTCGATCTAAATATATCTGCGTAGTTGGATGTACTTCTGCGCTCTTTGACTCCGAGTGTATCTGGTTCCATTTTTAGTAAATAAACATCATCACCTCCAGCCCCGTACGAATTTGTAGAGCCCACAATAATATAACTGCCATCTGACGTTATCTGCATATCAAAAGCAGCCTCATTAGTATCATTAGCATATACACCTGTCCAAATAGTATCACCCCATTCATCCAATTTCACAAGGTAAACGTTACTTCCGTAAGTTCCTCCGTATGAATCTGTCCATCCGGCAACTATATAGCAATTATCTGTTGTCTGTTTTACTGGGTATGCCCATTCAGTAAATTCGCCACCATAATTTCTTGTCCATATTGTATCTCCATTGTCATTAAACTTAACAAGAAGAAAATCGCCGTAAATAGCCCCGAATGATTCTGTATAACCAGAAATTATATAGCTTGTATCATTAATCGGCTCAACATGCGATGCCAGATCATACATAGATCCACCGTACAATCTTGTCCACAAGGAATCTCCTTGACTATCTGTCCTAATCACGTATGCACCAGCATTACCAAATGAGCTAGAATAACCGGCGATAATGTAACCTCCATCATAAGTTTCACAAATAGAGTAAGCAATGTCAAATAGGGGTCCTCCATACGTTTTCTCCCAGATTCGATTTCCCAATGAATCAGTTTTAATAATGTACACCTCGTACCCTTGACCAAATGATGACGTCGCGCCAGCAAGTACAAATCCATTATCCGATGTTTTACAGAGTGCGTAACTACGATCAGAGCCATTGCCACCATATGTCCTTGTCCAAAGTGTATCACCAAGTGTATTAGTTCTCACTAAATACATATCAGCATTTCCCGGACCAAAAGAGTATGTATATCCAGCAATCACATAACCACCATCGGCAGTCTGTATGCTGGACCATCCAGTTTCATCGTCAGCACCACCATAGGTTTTTTCCCACACAAGATTACCAACCGCATCCACTTTTATGAGATACATATCACTGCCACCTGCGCCAAATGATCGGGTCCATCCAGCAATTATGAAACCACCATCTACTGTTTGTTGAACCGAATAACCCATATCATTTCCTGATCCACCATATGTTTTTGTCCACAGTGTATCAGGTGCCTGGGCAAATGAAAGTGTAATGAAACATACAATCGATAATACTATCCTAGATTCTTTAATATGACCTCCCCTCTATATACTTTTACCTTATAGTAATGATACAGAATATTAATAGTGTTGTCAAGATATAGACAACGGAGGGTAAGTCCGTTTATTCCTCCTGAAAAGGGCTCCCTATTGATTGCATTACTTCTTTTGACATTGTATCTTGTACAAAAATAACTGCACTCATATCACTTACTGGAATAGTATGCGCAAAGGTTAGAACTGTATCGAGTGTATCTGGATAGGTAAGCTCAAGCGGAAAAGCATATAGCTCCTGACATACCTTTTGAAATGTTATGTATGAACCAGGCAGACTATCCTGCAGAATAGCTACATAGGCGATGATTTCGCCCTCTGGTATGGTATCCGCGGTAATGATGCTGAAATCCAGGTTACCGGTTGAAGGTGAAGCAGTAGCATTGTTTATATAGAGATTAAAATATGGTGTTACGGTTCGCGCTACCTCGATCGCCTGTCTAAAAACGTTATCATAGTATGGCGGGCCTTGCTCCCAGACAACGATCGTGCCGTCGAATATCACATACCACGGGGGAAGTCCGGTATTGTAAAATGCTTCACGCGCCACGGCTACAGGATTCTGATAGGTATTACGGGGGTGATAAGAGATCACGACAAGTGTATCCCCGTAATCAGCTCCTACCGTATCCATAAGCACTCGCTCCGCGAGTGCACAGAAGGTTCCGAAATCCTCAGTGAAGAGTTCCGCTAAAACAAAGCGATCGGTTGGTTCAGGAAACTCTATTTCTGGTGCATCAGAACAGATACTTAAGAATAGTAAAATTGCCAATAATGGAACGAATAATATAAGTTTTTTCATATAACTTCCCCTCTACATACTTTTATCTTCTAATAATGATACGAAATATAATAATGTTGTCAAGGTATAGACAACGGAGGAAAAAGGTGGCAGGTCTTGACATTCTACAAACAAAGGGTCATTCCAGAAACTTCAACCATTGGTGACCATTTTCTATTCACTATTCGAGATTTGACCCCACATCCGTCATTGCCTTTTCTACCAAACTTCAGGAAGAGCCAGACTCTATCCAGCTTTCCCTGTTCATTCATCTTACCACGACAAGTTTCTTATACAACTTTTTGTCTGCGCACTCAAGGATAATAAAATAGGTTCCACTGGCAAACTCGTTAGTATTGAGGCTAATAATGTACATACCAGCAGCTTTGTGACCTTGATCAATAACTTTCACCAGACGACCATCTACACTAAAGAATTCCAGTGAAACATCACCTGAAGCAGGTAAGGTATACGTGATATTTGAACGTTGAACAACTGGATTGGGAAAAACATTTAATGCGATTTTCTCAGGAAACTCTACTTCGCTTTCCTCTATGCCCACAGCAGCATATAAGAACATAATATATATGCTTGGTACCGCCGCATTGTCATAAGCCCACATTAAATCCATATCTTCGCTCGGCAAACGAGTAATTGCATAGACAATATAGGCACGTTCTCGCGCTATATCAAGCCGCTTGGCAAGTTGAGGAAATGAAATCCTTTGGTTGCTCCATGAGGTAATATTCTCTGGTATACCCCAGGTAATACCATAATCAGCTGACCAGTTAATATGAATATCATGCCAGGTCATGGAGTCTTGCATACTATTTCGGGGTGTGAGGTATGTTACTGCAGCCATATTTCCAGCTGTTGCGATTGTAGAATAGAATGCCTGGGTGTCGGGTAAACCAAACGAAGATGATACCTCAATACAGGGCTGTCCCGCTGTATGACAGACATAGATCTTACCATCTTTCGGATATTCGAGATTATCACCATTCATATTTGCAAAGACTAACAAGGGATTCCCGCTGTCTGTAACTGCTGCCTGACAACCACGGCTAAGCCTAATATAATTATTCACATAGGGATTTGGCCAGACAAGATCGTAGTTCTGCTCAGAGCTCCAGTTGATACCGTCAGTTGTGGTTTTGTAATATACATTCCAAATGGAATCAATATAGAAAACATACCCAATACCTGCAGTGATATTGTAATCCCATCCCCAGTAGTAACGTGGCGTTGGCGTAACCCAGCCTGAATCAAGGAGCGTGGTCAAACTGTCATTATAGGTACGATATTGAAGTCCCCAGGGTTCAGTGGAATAAAGAATAAAACACATATTACCATTGGCAAGTTCTTTTCCCATCACGCCCATACACTTCTGATCACCTGGTCCAATATCAACTGGTGAGTCCCAGATACCACTGAACCAGCCACCTGAGCAAAACTGGGCACCAGCATTACCCCAGGCAGGCACAGATGTTAGGCAAGGGAATGAAATATAAGGTCCTGAAGAACCAGCAATTGCTGTGGAGTAAGCAGCATTTCCAAATTCTTGGTTGTAGACATAATACTCATGAATCCAGAAAGACAAATCACCAGGGGCTGTGTGTACGTTTAATATTCCAGTTGGGGTGAAATTTCGGTTTACGATAGCAATAGCATCTACAAAAGGATTATAGGATATGCATTCCTGGTTCTGAAGAGCTATTGAACCCCAGTTTCCTGAAGAATCAACCATGGTTCCTTGACGCATGTCTTTAACTGAACCACTACACGACAAATCATTATCAATCATAGCTTCGTCTGTGGTCAAATTAAACGGTGCCGCTATCATGATACTCAACATCACAAATACGAGCAAAATAACCTTCATTTCTTCCTCCAGCCTATTTTACCAAAACGAGTTTCTCTGTCAAGCACTCGTTATTGCACTCAAGGATAATAAAATAAGTTCCACTGGCAAATTCATTAGTATTGAAACTAACAATGTGCAGACCAGCAGCTTTATGGCCTTGATCAATGATTTTCACCATACGACCATCAACACTGAAGAGTTTCAGTGAAATATCACCTGAGACGGGTAAAGTATAAATAATTCTTGAATGTTGAACAACTGGATTGGGAAAAACATTCAGTGAAATTTTCTCAGGAAACTCCACTTCGCGCTCCTCGACACCCACTGAGGCATATAATAAGTTGAAATATACACTTGGTGATGATCCATTGTCATAAGCCCACATCAGATCCATATCGCGACTTGGTAAACGTACGATTGCGTAGAGAATATACGCACGCTCCCTTGTTATATCAAGCCGCTTGGCAAGTTGGGGAAGCGAAACTCGCTGGTTGCTCCATGAGGTAATATTCTCTGGTATACCCCAGGTAATACCATTGTCATAGGATTTGCTAATATGGATGTCATGCCAGGCCATGGAGTCTTGCATACTATTTCGGGGTGTGAGGTATGTTACTGCAGCCATATTTCCAGCTGTTGCGATTGTAGAATAGAATGCCTGGGTGTCGGGCATGCCAAAGGTAGAGGACACCTCAACACAGGGCTGACCTTCGGTATGGGAAACATAGATTTTACCGTATTGTGGATAATCTGGGTCGTCACCATTCATATTTGCAAAGACAAGCAGAGGATCGCCGTTGTCCGTAACTACTGCCTGACAACCACGGCTAAGCCTAATATAATTATTCACATAGGGATTGGGCCAGACAATATTATACATCTGTTCAGGACTCCAGCTAATACCATCGGTTGTCGTTCTATAGAATATGTCCATACTATCTGATATGTAGTGATCAACATAGAACACATACCCGATCCCTGCGTTGATATTATAATCCCATCCCCAGTAGTAACATGGCGTCGGCGTAACCCAGCCTGAATCAAGAAGTGCAGTCAAGCTGTCATTATAGGTACGATATTGAAGTCCATAGGGATCAGTGGAATAAAGAATAAAACACATATTGCCATTGGAAAGTTCTTTACCTATAACGGTCTGACATTTTTGATCACCTGGTCCGATATCAACTGGTGGATCCCAGATACCACTGAACCAGCCACCTGAGCAAAACTGGGCGCCAGCACCACCCCAGGCAGGCATAGATGTTAGCCAAGGGAATGAAATATAAGGACCTTGACTGCCAGCAATTGCTGTGGGATAACGGCCCGGACCAAGCTGCTGACTATAAACACTATAGTCGTGCTGCCAAAATGATAAATCACCCGGGGCGGTGTGCACATTCAAAATCCCTGTGGGATTGAAGTTTCGATTTGTAATCGCAACAGCGTCTACAATAGGATTAAAAGAGACGCACTCTTGATTTTGAAGGGCTAAACCAACCATGTCTCCTGAATCAATTATAGTCGCCTGATAAAGGCTATAATGTAAACCACTGCTTGATAAACCTGCATCAGTTATTATCTTCTTTTGGATAAGATAAGGATATTGTGCAAACATGAATGAGCATACAAACAAAACAACTAATTTGAACTTCATCAATCCTCCTCACCGACGAATTTCCTTACCTCAACAGCAGTAGTTTCTTCGTTGAGGTGAAGTCTTTACCTTTTAATCTTACAAAATAAACACCTGAATTTAAACCCTCAAGTAATATCTTTTGTGTTGGTTTGTATTCCATAAAAATTTCTTCTCTTATCAGTTGTCCT
>JAUWLY010000284.1 GCA_030613445.1 Candidatus Stahliibacteriota bacterium
TTACAATTTAGGACCCGCATTATATCGAGGCAAAATGGAAGTTTTTACAAACTTCCCAGGTGACACATCCTGGATGTCAGGTAGTTCATTCTATTTTCATACGTACAATTTATTAGGAGATCCTTCGCTCGATGTGTGGACAGATATTCCTGATACATTTATTGTAAGCCATTCTACTTCTATCCCTGTTGGCACGAACTCCTTCTCTGTCGAAGTAGAAAATTCATCATCCCAACCAGTTGAAGACGCAATGGTAAGTCTTTATAAGAATGGTGAAGTGAAAGAGGTTGGATTTACTAATGCATCCGGGCAAGCCACATTCAATTTTTTCACATCATCACATGACACACTCTTTGTAACCGTAACAAAACACAATTTCAAACCTTATTGCGGATATTGTCTTGTCAATAGCTCTACTGTTTATGTTGGTCACTATGACCACTCAATCAGTGACCCAACTGGAAATAATAATGGTGAAGTCAATCCTGGCGAGGCAATAGAAATGCAGGTTACATTAAAAAATTACGGCACCTCAACAACCGCAACCAGTGTTTCGGCAAAACTTACTACTACTGATCTACTCATCACAATCACCGATTCAATACAAACCTATGGTAATATCGCTCCAGGTGGAACAGCAACTGGCTCGGCTTATGACTTTGATGTATCGAGCAATGCAAAAAATAGCCACATTATAAAATTTAACCTTTATATAACTACAAATCAAGGTAATTGGAACTCAAGTATATGGATTGATGTAAAGGCACCGGAATTTGTTTATCAGAGACACCAGATACTTGATGGGAATGGCGTTCTTGAACCTGGAGAAACGAGCAATATGATAGTATCTATTGAAAACACTGGTTCACTTATCGGTAATAATACATCCGGTATTCTCAGATCATTAAACCCTGGTGTAAGTGTAGGTGATTCAATCGGGTTTTTTGGTAATATTCCAGTTGGTGATTCATCAGCAAATAGCAGCAACTATTTCACAGTGAATGCATCATCATCAATCTCCCCCGGGCATGCAGTTGGATTTATTGTAATACTTTCAGGGGCTGATAATTTTAAAGATACAGTAGAATTTGCATTAGTTATTGGAGTTGTTGACCAGACTAAACCACTTGGCCGTGATCTTTATGGATATTTTGCCTATGATGATACTGATGTAGGTTATTCAGAAAGACCTACTTACAATTGGATTGAAATTGACCCGGAACTAGGTGGTGCTGGTGACAGCCTAAGCCTTGGCAATGATGAGACAAAAACAATAAATTTACCCTTCAGCTTTAAATTTTACGGTGATTGGTATGATAGAGTTTCTATATGCTCAAATGGATATATTGCAATGGACTCAACATGGATTGCAGACATGTATAACTGGCACATACTAAGTGCCGGAGGTCCTCCCCTGCTCATTGCACCATTCTGGGATGACCTTGACCCCACAGCTACAGATTCAAGTGGCCATGTCTGCTACTGGTATGACGTATCTAATCACAAATTTATTATTGAATATTCACGTGTTCAGCATATCCACGACCCGACAAATCCAACACCAGCAGAGCTCCAGACCTTTGAAGTCCTTCTGTTTGACCCTCAGTATTATCCAACTGAGACTGGTGATGGAGAAATATTATTTCAATACAAAAAAATTACTAATGATGATGTATGGCACAATTATGCTACGGTAGGTATAGAAAATAGAGAGCACACAATTGGTCTTGAATACACGTATGCTAATATCTATCCAGACGCAGCAGCACCATTGGCAAACAATAGAGCAATAAAATTCACTACTGACCCTCCTGATACATTTCCAGGTATTGAAGAACATAACCAAACCTCTACAAGTAATTCGATATTAGAGGTTTACCCGAATCCCTTCAGACAGATGATAAACATCAAATATCAGATGCAAGATGCAAGATGCACGAAGCAAGATATTTCTTTGAAAATCTATGATGTGAGTGGAAGATTGGTTAGGTCCTTCCCTATTATTAATCTGTGTAATCCAAATAAATCTGTGGTTTCTGTGTGTTGGGATGGTACTGATGATATTGGTCGCAATGTTACACAGGGGGTCTATTTTATAAAATTGGAGAGCAGTAGTTTTAAGGCGATTAAAAAAATAATTTTACTAAAATAAAAGGAGATATTGTGAAATATATACTATTATTTTTAATAGTAATAACGAGTGCATTTGCTTTTAATTACCATGGTTGTGCACTTGCACCGGACAATCTACATGGCTGGGTTGTGTGCATTGATACTGTTTTAATACGTTACACAACTGATGGTTGTGTAACCTGGGAGCCACAAAATCCGCCGCCTTCTGATACAACACGAAAACTTTTTGATGTCACGTGCGTTAATCAATTCAATGCATGGATAACTGGTAAACATGCCCTACATGCCGCCATAATTTTCCATACTGATAATGGCGGGCTTGACTGGTATAGGCAGGCAACAGGAACAGGTTTTTCCAAATATGGAACAAGAGTTGAATTTATAGATGAAAACTACGGCTGGGCTTCTGGTGGTGATGGTTGCATGGCGAGAACAACTAATGGCGGTGATTTCTGGGAACAGATATTCACTGACTGGTTCACAGCCGAATATTATGGTATTTCATTTGTGAATCAATGGGACGGATGGATGGTTGCAGGATGGCCTGATTCATTGGCAACTGGGCAAGGATATATTGTTCCTTCAACTGATGGTGGTATAATCTGGGATACAGTAAATGGATATCATGCATCTGGATATGAGGATTTTTTTGATGTCCATTTCTTCAATTCGCTTGATGGTATTGTTGTAGGCGGAAATGAAAACGACTACTCATCAATAATTATAAAAACCACAGATGGTGGTTTGACATGGCCATCTATCAGTGTTCCTGCAAATTCATATTATCTCAGGGCTGTGGACTTTGTAGGTAATGAAGGATGGGCAGTCGGCAAATTCGGTACTATAATTCACACAACTAACAGTGGTAATTCATGGACATTTCAAACCAGTATTGCTACAGGCACTCTTTTTGATGTCGATTTCTCAGATAATCTTCACGGTATTGCCTGCGGCCAGGGTATTATCCTGTACACAACAGATGGTGGTCAAAACTGGATCCAAACAGGAATAGAAGAACAGCAAAACGCCGAAGTAGAAACTACAAATCTAAGTGTCTACCCGAATCCCTTCAGAAAGATGATAAATATCAGATATCAGATGCAAGATGCAAGAAGTACGATGCAAGATATTTCTTTGAAAATCTACGATGTGAGTGGAAAATTGATCAGGTCTTTTAATCTGGCTTCTGATTTCTTGCCTCTTGCTTCTTCTGTTGTATCGTGGTCTGGTACAGACCAACTTGATCGTCCTGTTCCTCCTGGTGTCTATTTTATAAAATTAGTAACTCCTGTGCAGACAAAAACAGAAAAGGTGATTTTATTAGAATAAAAAAAATCATTTTAGTAATTAATATAGCTGGCATTAAATGCAAAAATCACGATATTTTATCAATGGGATAAAACCTATTTTTCTGTTATTCATCATTCCAATTGCGTTGTTTGCCCAGGAAACAGGTGCGCGTTATTTAATTATTACTCATGATAGTTATTATGATGCCCTAATGCCGCTTGCAGAATGGAAAAGAATGAAAGGGCTTAAAACAAAGATTGTAACGACTGCTGAAATTGGAAGCGATTCGACTGAAATAAGAGATTATGTAGTAAATGCATATAATACCTGGGAAATAACACCCGAGTATCTATTGCTCGTCGGCAACAAATATCAAATTCCATTTCCCCGTATGTTTCAGCATAGCACAATTTGTCATAGTGATAATTATTATACTAATGTTTCTGGAGACTTTCATAACGAAATTATTCCCGGGCGCTTCTGGGTCTATGACACAGTCAATGCGAAAACCGTTGTCGCTAAAGTACTTGGCTATGAGAAAGATCCCTTTCTGCAGAATCAATTATGGTTTAGAAAAGGAGTAACGATTGTTAATGAATATGAGCAAGGTCAACCTCCTTCAGATTCAGTCTACTGGGATGATGCCCGCTATGCGCATACTTTTATGATCAATGCGGGTTTTGTACACATTGATT
>JAUWLY010000356.1 GCA_030613445.1 Candidatus Stahliibacteriota bacterium
GTGATGTGAACATCAGGCAAGAAGTGCATTTCAATGCGCAGCAAGCCGTCGCCTTCACATTGTTCACATCTGCCACCAGGTACGTTGAAGGAAAACCTTCCGGGTTTGTAGCCGCGCACCTTTGATGCGGGTAATTGCGCAAATAATTCGCGTATCGGTGTCCATGCGCTCGTATAGGTTGCCGGGTTTGAGCGTGGTGTTCGACCGATCGGTGACTGGTCTATGTTTACGACTTTATCGATATATTCCAAGCCTTTGATTTCTTTGTGTTGTCCGGCTGGATACTTGCTATAAAAGAACCTTTGTGCTAGGGCGCGATATAAGGTGTCGACAATGAGCGTTGATTTACCAGAACCAGAGACCCCGGTTATGATAACAAGCAATCCCAGAGGGATTTCAGCATCAATTGACTTTAAGTTATTTGCCTGAGCGCCTTTTATGATAAGGCTGCGCACAGACCTTGGTCTGCGTCGTTCGGGTACTTCAATTTTTCTCTTACCCGCGAGATACTTACCAGTTATCGATTTTCTGGTTCGGGAAATCTGGTCTGGTGTACCGGTAGCAACTACATGACCGCCCTGTTCACCAGCTCCTGGACCCAGGTCAATAATATGATCAGCACTGAGGATTGTCTCTGCATCATGTTCAACGACGAGTACAGTGTTGCCGAGGTCGCGCAGTGCTTTTAATGTATTGAGCAATCTTATATTGTCTCGTTGATGGAGTCCAATTGAAGGTTCATCGAGTATATAGAGCACGCCAACGAGCCCTGAGCCGATCTGGTTGGCAAGGCGGACACGTTGTTCTTCACCACCAGCCAAAGTTTCTGTAGGCCGGTCTAAGGTGAGATAGTCAAGACCAACTGTGATGAGGAACTTCAAGCGTCTTTTGATCTCCTTTATCATTTCACCGGCGATTTTCTGCTCGGTCGTCGACAATTTCAGGTTCTGGAAATATTCATAGCTACCTTCTATTGACAGCTCAGTGACCTGAGCGATATTCTTGTGACCAATTTTAATTGCCAGACTTTCTGGTCTTAAGCGCGCGCCGTGACACAAAGAACACTTTGTGATGGTCATGAAATCTTCGATGTATTGACGGATTGCCACAGACGTAGTTTCGTGATAACGACGCATTAGTTCTGGCACTACACCCTCAAAATATTCCTCAAACTCACCGCGACCTGTGCCATCAGTGCGCACGTATTTTACTGTTATTTGTATGTTGTCGCCATAGAGAATAGCGTCTCTCGCTTTTGCCCCAAGTTTATAGAACGGTATATCAAGGTTGAATTTCATCTCCTCAGCAAGTCCCACGAGTTTGGAGCGACGCCAGTTGCTGTGCATGCCGTAGTGTGCTATGGCGCCTTGATTTATGGATAACTTTTTATTTGGGATGACCTTATCAGGATCGATTTCCATTTTTGTGCCTAAACCGTCGCAGGTTGCACACGCGCCATAAGGTGAGTTGAAGCTGAACATGCGCGGCGCGATTTCTGGATAGCTTATGGAGCAGTGCATACATGCGAGTTTCTGGCTAAACCTTATGGTTTCTTTTCCGTTAACAATAACTGTTAGGATTCGGTCAGCTTCTTTTAAACCAATTTCAACTGAATCAGCAAGCCGTTTTCTAATACCAGCCTTCATAACAATGCGGTCAATAACGATTTCTATATCGTGTTTCTTATAACGTTGTAGTAGAGGGATTTTTTCGATTTCGTAGATTTTTCCATCGACCCTGGCTCTTACATAACCGCGTCGTTTAAGCCGGGCAATGAATTCTTTGTATTCGCCTTTACGACCACGCACCACTGGTGCCAAGACTTCGATCCTTGAGTTGATTGGCAAAGTCATGATTGCGTCGACTATCTGATCAGTTGTCTGGGATTGAATTTTGCGTCCGCATTTATAGCAATAGGGCGTACCTATACGAGCAAATAGAACCCGTAGATAATCATAGATCTCAGTGACCGTACCGACTGTGGAGCGCGGGTTTTTTGAAGCGCTACGCTGTTGAATAGCAATCGCTGGCGAAAGACCGGTTATTTCATCAACATCAGGTTTATCCATCATGCCGAGGAATTGACGAGCATAGGCAGAAAGTGACTCAACATAGCGGCGCTGACCTTCTGCATAAAGCGTATCAAATGCCAGCGATGATTTGCCAGACCCGGAAATACCGGTGATGACAACGAATTTATTGCGCGGTACTGTGATATCAATGTTCTTGAGGTTGTGAACGCGCGCTCCTTTGACCCGGATGTCATTGATCATGGGTTATATAATATTCACAAGGTGTGCGAAGTCAATACAAAATAGGTCATTTGGTTATTAAGTTATTCAGTAATTAAGTAATTGGGAAACGGTGGATTGTTGAAATGGTACTTCTCGACATGTCCCGATAATCGGGACTCGCTCGAAGAGTAAAATTAGTTACTGTCTAAGCCTGTTGAGAACAAAGGTACTTCTCGATCCCCCCGCACTTTTGCAAAAGTGCGGGGTTACTCGAAGAATAAGATGATCACGGTTCGAGTCA
>JAUWLY010000254.1 GCA_030613445.1 Candidatus Stahliibacteriota bacterium
CGTGTGTAGTTGTCTTTTGCCTCCATCGCTGATACAAGCGCTTTAATAGTGTCCAGGTAGCTTTCTTCCAGTGATTCATAGAGACGACTGTTTTCAATCGCTATCGCTGCCTGGTTTGCGATGAGGTTCAGTATCCTTATGTCATCATCATCAAATGTATTTTTCTGATAGCTTTCAATATTGATAATGCCGATGACCCTATCTCCAAGTTTCAAAGGCACGGCGAGCTCTGATTTTGTCTTTTTGTCGAACGGCATATACTTTGCATTTTTAGTTACGTCATTTGCCAGACAATACTTGCCTATTTTAGCAGCGTGACCGGTAAGACCTTGACCGAGTTTGATCTTTTTTGTGGTCCGTGTTTTAGAGAATGGTTTCGTTGATGCGCGGATAGTAAGTTCATTGGTGATTTCATCAATCATAAGGATACCGGCTCGTTCATAACCAAATGTTTTGCTCAAATGCATCAGGATTTTGGAAAAAAGTATGTTAATATCTACAATTGATGTTAAATCTTTACTAATCCCGCAAATTAGGCTCAGTTCCTTGAACATTTTAGTTAGATGATCGACGTTCTTTTTATGAGCTGTGATGTCTGCTGCAATGCCAAATATTCCTATGACTTTATTGTTATGTCGAATTAATGATGTGCTTGTTCTCATAAAGATTCTTTCACCATTTTTGTCTAAATACGTTACTTCATAAGGTTTTGCTTCTTTTCCCGCAGCATGTGCCTTGAACACCTTTAGCATAACATCCATTGATTCTGGCGCAATGATCTTGCGAAAATGTTGACCAATTAACTCTTTCACTTTGTAATGGGAAATTTTCTCTACATAATTATTGAAATAGATTATTTTGCCTTTAATATCAGTGACGGCTACCACGGCATTTAGATTTTCAAAGATGAGTCGATAAGGTTCCTCGATTATTCCTTGGTTGATTAATTCAATGAATGCTTGAGTCGTTTTATTTCTTCTTTTTTTCATCTTATATTCTGATTTTACACATCTATGTTTGTTTGTCAAGAAGCTCGCATTTTAATCTTTTCCACAAGAAGGAGATGAAAATATATTCATCTTGACTTTGGTTAAATGTAACCTATAATAGCAAAATTATGACCTGGGTTGATATTGTACTCATTATTGTTCTTACGATCCTGGCGCTGCACGGTTTACTCGTCGGCATAATACGAAGCGTATTTGATGTCATCGGTATTCTGATAGGCTATGTACTGGCCGTTAGTTTGAGCGGTAGTGTTGGGATACCACGCTTTCTCGCTTTTCTTTTGATTTTTGTACTAATAGTGGTCGCTGTTCACATCCTCGGCAGGATTATTTCAAAGACAATCAGAACCACGCCGCTTGGTACTATTGATCGAGTATTAGGAGCTCTGCTTGGATTCTTTAAAGGCTTGATCATTTGTTTTGTATTCTTGCTGGTCTTGGTTCTATTGCAGAAGTCAAATAAAGCAGTCTATAGATCAACGATTGCACCTGAGATATTGAAAGGTGGTTTGATAGCAAGTCAAGTTCTTCCCGATAAATGGTATAACTGGATTGAAGATGTCGTCACGAAGCGCGAGCTGGTGCAGGGCCATGAAGATTATTACATTTCTCTCTGATTTTGGTGAAGATGATTGGTTTGTTGCCGCGGTAAAAGGTGAAATTCTAAAGATCGATTCTAATATCAATATCATTGATATCACCCATAAGATCGAGCCTCATGATATAAAATCTGCTGCTTTTGTTCTAAAATCAGTATGTGGCAATTTCCCACCTGGTACGGTTCATCTGGTTGTTGTTGACCCTGGTGTTGGTAGTAAACGTAAACCCATTATCATTGAGGCAGAAAAATACTCTTTTGTTGGACCGGATAATGGGGTCTTTTCATATATCTGCGATGGATTGACCAAAGCATACGCGATCGATGTAAGGGGTAAGATGAGTACGACATTTCATGGACGGGATATCTTTGCTCCAGTAGCCGCACGCGTAGCTATTGGTAATCTCCCGTCTGATTTTGGCAGTGAAATTTATGATCTACATAGATTTGAATTCCCTAAAGTGACCAAGCGGGCAAACCGGTTGCATGGTGAAATTCTGTATATTGATCACTTTGGTAACCTCATTACAAATATACCTAATACTATTGATGTAAAAAACCTCAATATATCAGGTAAAGAAGTCGCATTGAAAAACTTCTATGGAGAAGGAGTTGAGGGTCAAATCATCGGTATTAAGGGGAGCAGTGGTTATTATGAGATTTCCTGCAATAAGGGAAATGCCATGAGACTTTTGGATGTCGATATCGGCGAAAAGATTACAATAAAGCTTCAGTGACCAGATTTCATGTTTCTCAAAAAACATGCGGCTGACAACTCGGTCAACTAGACTTAAACTTTGACAAAACTACAGTTGTGGTTATAATATAATCAAAGGAGGAGGTATGAATAGACTATTGTTGTTCGTTCTGTGTGTGTGCTTTGGCTTTGGTCAGGTTCTACAAATAGATTCAATCATCGACCCGGGAACCTGGACTGATCCTGATAACATTTTCACATCTGATGATCTCTATGCTGAGCCCAGTGTCAACAATGGTCAGTTGATCCTTCAGATCGTTGTTCCTGCTGACACAAGTTCAGTGCTTGATTCCATAAAAGTGAACCTTGAGCAGTATGTCAGCGATACTACTCGTGCAGCTTGGCGAGTAAGACCTATTATCAATGGCGTCCCTGGTACGTTGAGTGGAACGATATTGGGGAGCGCAACGGACGAGACATTGGTGTTCGATATCAGCGCTGATATTACTGGTTGGGCAGACATGTTTGATCTGGCTATTGAACTACGTAATACAAGGATAGGTGGTGGTCAACTCCCTGAATGGTATGCAGATTACCTATATGTCTATGTGTATACTGATGCTGGGGTATTTGAAAGTGAGTATGGCAAAGCAAATGACTCCAGACTAACTATACCATCAATCATATCCGGTTCATTGACCTTTACATATTATCTCGATATACCATCCCTCATTGCCGTGGAAGTCTACAATAGTATAGGTGAAAGAATATTGAGTAGGAGTGTAAACGGTAATGCGGGGGAAAATAAAATCACACTTGGTAAAGTCAATGAGCTCTCAGCGGGTACATATTATATTCGGGTGAAGTCAGCAGACCATAATGTTGAATCAGGTAAATTTATTATTCTGGAGTAAATGACAGAACCGCCACTACTTTTGTGCGGGGTTAGAACGTGAATAGCATTCTAACCCCGTTTTTCTTATTCTTCCTTTAGTATCAACTCATGCGTATTGACTAAAAACCATATTCATATAGAATAGATAATGGTAAAACTTGAGAATATTCTTAAAAAGCGGGTTCTGATTCTCGATGGTGCTACCGGCACTAATCTTTTAGATAAAGGATTAGCCGCTGGCGAATCGCCGAGCATACTTAATATTCGTAACCCTGAAGCAGTTTACAGTCTCCACGAACAATACATCAAGGCTGGCGCCCAGGCTATTTTGACCAATACCTTTACTGCTAACCCTGCAAATATCTCCACGTTTAAACTCAATAGAGTAATATCCGCAGGTGTTAAGATAGCTAAACGCGCCGCAAAGAATCGGGCATTTGTTTTTGGCGATATTGGACCTCTGGGTGAGCTGATCAAACCATATGGAGAGCTCTCCTTTGAAGAAGTGCACAGAACTTTTTTAAATATTTGTCGCAGTATGTACAAAGTAGGTATTAGGGTATTCTGGCTTGAAACTTTTACCTCAATAATTGAAGCAAAAGCAGCGTTTCTTGCCGCCCGCAGTTTTTCAAAAGACGTTTTCATATGTTTGTCGCTACAGGATAACGGTCGTACAATTATGGGTGAGATCCCTGAGTCGATCGTTGTGACATTTGAGGCACTCGGGGCAAAAGGCATCGGCATAAACTGCACTTTGCCTGAGATTGCAATTGAAGCGGTTGCCAGGATGGCGTGCGTTAGCAGTAAACCTTTGATCGTTAAACCAAATGCAGGTGAGGTTAATATCGTTGGTAATGAAATCTCACATACGCTTTCAGACCGCGAGGTGGGTAAGTTTTACAAACGGTTCATCAAAGCTGGCGCAAACATCATTGGTGGCTGTTGTGGAACAACGCCAAAATATGTTGAGTTTATCAGTAAGCAAAATGCAGTTCCAAAAAAACGAAAAGCAGTAAGTAAGTTTGTTCTGGCGACGACGTACAGGATATTGGAAGTTGTCGATGATTCACCAATGATTATCGGTGAACGCATGAACCCATCTGGTCGTAAAAAAGTAAAAAGGAAGTTGCAAGAAGGGGATTATGAGATTTATGGACAGGAAGCTAAATCACAGGAAGCTGCAGGTGCTGACGCGCTCGATGTGAATGCCTTTGTTGTTGAACTCGATGAGAAAAGTACACTCAAGAGGGCTGTTTTTGAAATTATCGGAGCATCTGTGTTACCTTTATTCATTGACACCCAGGATTTTAATGCGGCTGAATCCGTCCTTTCATTCTATCCTGGTGTGGGAGTCTATAATTCAATCCCGGCGCAGAAGAAAGCACTGCTGAAGTGGTTGC
>JAUWLY010000166.1 GCA_030613445.1 Candidatus Stahliibacteriota bacterium
AAAGTCCAGCGTATTATGAGGCAGAGGTATCTTTGGAAAAATCGCGCATTTTGTTCTATCAGACTTTAAGCAGTCTCTTACCGACGATCTCATCCACGGCGCAATATACACGAACAGAGATCGATAATGTTGAGACCAGCATGTATTCAGGTACACTAAACCTGAATCAGCCACTTTTTGATCTGGATATAATAAGTTCAGTTTTTGTTAGTGGGCGACAGATAAAAGGCAGCAGGATTCTCTATAAGTCAGAGATCGCTGGTCTGCTCTTGAAGCTCAAGATTGCTTATTATGGTTTGATAAATGCGCGCGAGCTGCTTAATTCCTCTGAGGTTACGATTGAACGGGCTGAGAAAAACCTTGAGCTGGTTAAGACAAAGTATGAATTGGGTGCGGCATCTAAACTAGAAATGTTACAGGGTGAGGTTTTTTATCTGAGTGCATTGCAAGATAGGGCAAGGGCTAAAACCCTGGAAATTACTGCTCAAGAGGAGCTGAAACTGGTTATTGGTACGGATAATGATATCTATTTGACTGATACATTAGTGCCGCCAGACAGCATTGAATTCCCGTCACTCGATTCGTTGTTTGCGATCCTGGAATCGGTCAACTACAATATTCAGATTGCCAAGGAAATGAGAAGTGCGGCAAAACTGAATTTAGTATCATCATATCTTAAATTCCTACCGAGGGTTTCTTTTTTTTACGGCTATACATACAGCTCTGACTCGCTGGTTTTTGATTTCCAACACGTAAGGGATAATGCAGCGAGAAACTACGGTATCAGCATGTCATTTCCGATTTTTGAGATCAAATCGTTGATATTCAATCACCTTAATGCAAAGAAAGAATTCCAGCTCAAGAGATTAGAAAAAGAACGTATTCTGTTAGAAACAGAGAAATCTCTAAAGACGACCTACTTTACTTTGCACGAGTCATATGACCGACTCCAATTTGCCCGCAAGGCTTTTGATGCGGCAAATGAAGCGTCGTCTATTGCCCGAGAGCAGTATGCACTTGGTCTCGTGTCTTTCTTGGAATTTTTAACTTCTGAAAAGGATCTTTATGAGGCTAAGATGTCCTACAAATCGTCATTGAGCGAGTTCTATATTCAAAGGGCAAGTCTGTCCTATCTATTGGGTGAATTATCATTCGATAAGGAGCGATAATGAAAAAGAAGATTTTAATAGCGATTGGTGCCATCATCATAATATCTATAGTCATAATATTGAACCTGAGCCAGCGCGAAGGTGGAAAAGATATTGAAGTTGAACTCGTTGCCAAGGGCGATATTGTTTCTAAGGTTGCAGCATCAGGCGAACTACGGGCAAAATCCCAGGTAGATATTTCGGCTGAAACAATCGGTCGAATTCAGAAGATATATTTCCAGGAAGGAGATCATGTACAAAAAGGTAATTTACTAATTGCTTTGGATGATGTCAAAGCCAGGGCGAGTAAGAAGCTTGCCCAAGCGCAGTTAAAGCAGGCTGAGCAAGACTGTGAGCGAGGTAAAAAGCTCTTTGAGAAAGAATTAATATCAAGAGAAAGTTATGAAAAAATAGCACTGAGTTATGAAATGGCAAAAGCGCAGTTTGAGCAAGCTTACGATGCTTATAAGAAAACCAGGATCTATGCCCCTATTTCCGGGAAAATAATGAAGATTAATGTTGAAGAAGGTGAGACTGCGGTTATGGGTACGATGAACTATCAGGGTACGGTGCTTGTAACGATTGCAGATTTATCGCAGATGCTTGCCGTGGTTACGATCGATGAGACTGATGTGCCCACGGTTGAAGTCGGTCAGGTCGCAGAGGTTATCGCCGATGCCTTACCTGATTCAACCTATCCTGGGGTTGTTACCAAGGTTGGTTTGATGCCCATCACGAGCCAGTTAACGACTGAGCAAGCGACTGATTTTGAGGTTGAAATAGAACTGGATGTATTCTCACCATTTCTTAGACCGGGGATGAATGTTAAAACCGACATTATCACTGATAAGAAATCAGATGTTCTGACTGTTCCAATTCAGGCATCAGGCAAACGAAAGATTGATGATAAGCTCAAAGAAACTGTCTTTGTTGTCCAGGAGGGCAAGGCAGTACTCACTGAAATCCTCGTAGGGGTATCGAGCGACACAGAAATTGAGATTATCTCAGGTATCAAAGAGGGTGATACAGTGATCATTGGTCCGTATCGTGTCCTTTCGAAACTAAAGGATGGACAAGGGGTTAAATTTGAGATTAAAGATGAGGACGAGTCGGATTCCTCATCAGAATAAGTGTAATGAAGAAGAAAACAGATGTTATATGTCGTGCCGTAGATATCGAGAAAACCTATTGGCTAGGTAAGGTTGCAGTTGAAGCGCTACGTGGTGTTAGCCTTGATATTGAAAGGAACGATTATATTTCTATTATGGGTCCTTCAGGTTCTGGAAAGTCAACCTTGGTTCACATCCTTAGTTGTCTCGATACGCCTACTTCAGGTAAATACTATCTTGAAAATACCCTTGTCTCTAAATATTCTGATGAAGAGCTCGCCAAAGTGAGGAACAAATTTTTCGGCTTTATTTTTCAAAGCTTCAGTCTTTTACCCCGGCTGAGTGCTTTGGATAACGTGGCATTGCCTTTGATCTACAGGAACGTAAGTAAACATGAACGCATCGCAAAGGCAAAGGAGATAATCGATAATGTAGGATTGGCTGATCGAATGCACCACCGACCCAATGAACTGTCCGGTGGTGAGTGCCAGCGCGTGGCTATTGCACGCGCTTTGGTAAATGATCCAAAAGTGATATATGCTGATGAGCCGACTGGCAATTTGGATTCAAAGACCGGCGCTGAGATAATGGAGATATTTGACCGTCTTGTTGATGAAGGGAATACCGTGGTTATGGTGACTCACGATATGAATGTGGCAGCGCATGCGAGAAGAACCGTAAAGCTGGCGGATGGACGGATAATCAATGACTGATATCGTGTCAAAACTCACCCTTTCTTTTCAGACATTCCGAAGCCACCGACTAAGATCCTTTCTTACAATGCTAGGTATAATCATCGGGGTCACAACGGTAATCGCAATTCTTTCTTTAATAGAGGGACTCAACCGTACAGTTGCTGAACAGGTACAGTCGATCGGCTCAGACCTCATCTTTCTCCAGAAATTCTCCTGGGTCCAAACTGGTCACCGGGATTTGGACAAACTGGCCGGTCGTCCAGATTTGCTTCCAGATGATGCTGAGGCGATCACCAAGTTGAGCTCGGTTGAAATCGCGATCCCCCAGATCAGTCGACAGCTGCAGAAACTGAAATACAAGAACAATGAAGTGTCGAACTCATCAATAGCTGGTTCTGATGAAAACTACTCATCGGTGAACAACTATGCAGTCGAAAGTGGTCGGGATTTTTCAAGAGATGACATTTTACACCGCCGCGCGGTTGGGATCATAGGTTCGTACATAGCGACTAATCTCTTCCCCGATGAAACTGCGGTTGGGAAAGACCTGCATCTCAATGGTCACCGTGTTAAAATCATCGGTGTATTTAAAGAGAAAGGGACATTTTTTGGAAACAGTCTTGATGATTATATCCTCATCCCATACACTGTTTTTGAAAAGTTTTTTCCGAGACCTAGAGGATCATTATGGTCGCGGGTCTATGGTGGTTATAGTATTAGTATTAAGGCAAAGGATGGGATGAAAATCGAGGAGACGATTGACCAAGTACGCGAGCTAATGCGGCGGCGTCATGGTCTCGGCTTTGATGAAGACGATGATTTTGAACTAAACACGCAGCAAATACTCATGGATCTTTACCAAAGTATAACAAATGTAGGATTTATCGCCATTATAGCAATCGCCGCTATTTCATTGGTCGTTGGTGGGATCGGGATTATGAACATTATGCTCGTCTCGGTTGCCGAAAGGACACGCGAAATCGGCATCCGCAAAGCAGTTGGTGCTTCAAACAATAATATTCTCGCACAATTTCTCATTGAATCAATTGTCCTGGCTTTGGTCGGTGGTTTAATCGGTATTGTATTTGGAATGCTGTTGGCTTGGTTGATTTCAGCGGTGTCGCCCCTCAAGGCATCAGTGTCTTTTTGGATGATACTGCTCGGATTCGGATTTTCCGCGTCAGTCGGTATATTTTTTGGGATTTATCCAGCACGTCGGGCGGCTTCACTCAACCCGATTGAAGCACTCAGGTACGAATAGTTATTGGGGTCAGGTCTTGACTTAGAGACATAACAGTATTTGTGATTGATATCTTTATTTTGTATCACTTTAAAAAACACCGCCATCCATGTTATTATTGCTACGGGAGTTATGTCTCTAAGTCAATACCTGACCCCAAAGTCAAAAATAGAAAACAGGATATAAAAAAGGGGGCATGAAAATGCCCCCTTTTTTATATCTGCGTTTGAATTGCTACCAGCTGAGAATCTTGAATTCGATTCTTCTGTTCATATCGCGACCAGACTTTGTGCGGTTGTCAGCGATTGGCTGTGATTCACCATAACCAATTGCAATCAAGCGAATGGGATCGATGTTATGGTATCTGATTAGATAGTCTCTTACTGAGTTTGCTCTCTGATAGGAGAGTTTCTGGTTATAAGAATCAGAACCAATACTATCGGTATGTCCGCTTATCTCAACTCTCATCTTAGGCTTCACTTTAAATACTTTAGCAGCATCATCGAGTACTGGATATGAGGTTGGTTTGATGACGGCTGAGTTGAAGTCGAAATAAATACCTTTAAGAACAATCTTTTCACCAACCTTAGGGATCGGTTTCAAGGTGAAGTTATGGATTTTGGTTTCGTCCTTTGCAAGAACAATGGGTGCACTCTCCGGTACGTAATCAACCGCTTCGATCTTGACTGAGTATGTTCCAGGTGGAATAGTAACTTTATATATACCAGTGCTTGGGTCGGTTGTGACCTTAGGTATATTGGTATCGATAAATATGAGCTGGGCAAGCAAAGGTTTCCCAGTATCAAATTCAGAGATTTTACCGGTGAGAATTGCCTGATCAACACCAATCTTAGTAAGTGCAATATCGATAACTTTGCTTTCATCTTCTTGAAGCGTAACAACTTTTTCATTGAACTGATAGTTTGTCGCTTCGACGTGGAGTCGATAAGTGGCTGGCGCTAGTGTAATACTGTACATGCCAGAAGTATCTGAACTGATCGCCTTTACTTCAGTTTGCGGGAATGTTATCTCGGCAACGATCGGCTCTTTTGTTTCCAGATCATAGATCTTGCCGATGATTTTTGATACAGGTTTCGTGTTGAGGGCAAAGTCAAGGACGATTTGATCACCGTCTTTTAGCACCATCCCCTGTTCCTTCCAACGATACCCTGGAGCTTCAACATGGACACGGTAACTACCGGGTGAAAAAGATGTCTCGTAGAAACCAACATCGCCAGTCTGGATTGCTTCTTTTTCAGAGCCAGGGAAACTAATTGTTGCATTCACCGATTCGCTGGTTTTGGCATTGTAGACCTTACCTGAGACTTTGGCAATTGGAATGTGGATTTTCTCTTTCTTCACCAGATCAGTACCACCTGAAAGGTTGAAGAATATCTTCCACCACATATCAGTAACCGTGGGGCTCACGATACCTAATTCACATCCGATATCAAAGCTCACATTTCTACTGCCGAATCGTACGCCCGGCGTTACCCATAATGATTCTTCTTTGGCATCCACATCAAACATACCAAAGGCCTCAAATAATATTCTTGCATCCTCGTGAGGAATCAACTGGATACCAAAAGCATGCTGAAGGTAATCTGCCCTTATGTAGTTATTATCGAATTCAGCGGAATCGACGTAGAATGGTCTATGGTCTACTCCGGTGAACAGATAGCCACCATTGAGATGTGCGGCAATTGGACCGATCCTGAAGTCAACAAGACCAGTGATTCCAATATCAAGGTTATGTGGTATGTGGGGAGGAAAATTAGGCCAAACCGGAGTCGCACCGCTGCCTCCGACAAAAGAATCTGCATAGAATTGTTCATCGCGATATAGTGCATTACCAAACCATTCTTCTGATAATCCTGGGCCAATGTCGACATAAACGTCAAGTCCAAAAGCGTATTTTAAGGGAGTTATCTTATCAATGATAAACGGATAACCTCCCTTTGCACCGATTTTAATCGACTTCAATCCAATTACCGGATCTGGATCACCACGATCAATAGGATAATTATTCATCTCAAACCATTTCATGTATGGTGTGAAATCAACTCGTGCATCGATATAGTCGATGATTGAATATGTTATACCAGTTGAGACGTGGAAAAAGTGCTTGCGGTCAGTTACATCCTGACCACCTTGGAAAGTTCCCATTGCCACGTACCGTTCTTGCGGAGCGATATGGAATGTAAGCACACCCATATTAAAAGGTTCTGCATATTGCAGTTTAAACATACCTCGACCGCCATAGATTGTTGTTTCCTGTGCTAAGAGGAATACTGGTATTGCACAAAAAACAAGGAAAAGCTTCTTCATTATACCTC
>JAUWLY010000324.1 GCA_030613445.1 Candidatus Stahliibacteriota bacterium
ACTGGTATCCTGTATAAACCATTTGGATTTCTCTCGGTCGCTGCCGCACTTCAGAATCTCGGTCCTGACATAAGCTACTCCGAGAGTGGCTCATCCGATCCTCTACCCTATACGTTCCGTGCCGGTTTCCAATTCAGTCCGATTAATTCCAAGATATTACGGGTATCACTTACTGCAGATGTAACAAAAATATTGGTCGGTATGTTTGCACAAGATGATAATAGCTTTTTTGAAAATTTGAGTTACGAGTTCGAAGAAGCATGGAAAGCAGTTGGTCTCGAAATAGAATACTATGAATTCATCAAGCTTAGTGGGGGATTCTTCCTCGACACAGAAGGTGAAAGAAAAGGTTTCACGTTTGGTGGTGGGGTTCGTGCTGGTGGTTTTTCCCTCGATGTAGGAGTTGATCAAGCAATATACGACTTCAATACGACAAACCGGAAATTCTCATTATCATATCAATTCTAATCCTCCCCAAACCAAAATTATGGAGGCTCATTTGAAGAGAATCTTTGCCCTGATTTTACTTGTCAGTTTGGGCTCTGGCGAGCGTTTGACCCTTGTAAGAAATATGCAAACCCATATACCCCAGAATCCGCCTAAGCCTAACTTCGTGTTGAAACTGGTTGGTGAAACAAGCACCCAGTCAATGCCTGTACATCGCTATCAACCACTGAGGCTATTCAGAGAATTCAGCGTGGACAAACCAAAAGCCCGCACGGGAAAAGCAATACTAAATCTCCTTGTTCTGAAGGTTGAGTTTGTTGAAGATACTGATTCCCTAACTACTGGCAATGGAAAAATGGACATGGAAGGCTTTGGTGTACCTGAAGACGGTCTGTATTATGACCGACCGCACGATAAAATATATTTTGAACGGCAAATGCAATTTTTGGGCAACTATTATAAGAGCAATACATTTGGCAACATCGAGGTCACCGCTACAGTAAAACCTGATGCACAAACCGCATCTTATCAACTACCCCACAAGATGGCATTTTATTCTGGATATGACCATTATGATCCAAGCACTGGTTTTGTCTACTTCAATACCTATGGCATGGAAATGGGTTTGATCAGAGTACTCGTTGATGCAATTGCTCAAGCAGACCAGGATCCAACAATAGATTTTTCCGATTACGATGAAGTCTTGGTTTTCCACGCCGGCTGCCTTTTTCAAACGAGTTTGAACTTTTGGCGATTTCGTGATCTACCAGCTGCAACAATACCTCCAGGCGCTTTGGAGTATTATTTAGGTATCCCATATATACTTGCCAATGCAGGGACTGATACAATATGGGGAGCTGGCATCAATGCGGAAATGGCAAGAGTCGACGAATACATGGTCGGTATTGCAGGAACTACCATCCACGAATTTGGTCATACCCTGGGACTACCTGATCTCTATGACGTCACTGGCTGGTCAAATGGCGTTGGCGCTTGGGACTTGATGGGTACGGGCGGCTGGGCAGGTGATCCGCGGGCTGGTGCACCCGAGGGTGTCATACCGACAAATCTCAGTGCCTGGTGCAGGTATGATCGGGGTTGGGTAAACCCGGTCGTGGTGACTAACCCGGATACCCTGGTAACGATACGGGCCTCAGCAATCGACACAAACCAGTACAGTCTTGCGGGCCAGACCATGGTCAAGGTACCGATCTCATCAACTGAATTCTTCCTCATTGAAAACCGGCAGCAGGATATCAAACAAAAAGATACTATTATTGTTGATGTTGAAGACGGTGTCGTTATCTCAGTTGACCACGGAGAATACGATTTCTTCTTACCAGGCAGCGGCATCCTGGTGTGGCATATTGATGATGAAGTCATCAGTGTGTGGAACGATTCAGGTTATAATATGGTCCAAATAGACCCTAAACACAAAGGCATTGATTTAGAAGAAGCTGACGGTATTCAGCATTTTGATGAATGGTGGTACGGCGATTCGCTCGAGTACTTTGGTTCTAAGTACGATGCATTTTTTGTCGATGACAGTGGTAAGGCGAATTTCGTATTTGGTCCGTTTACCAAGCCAAATTCTGATTCCTACTATGGTAAATCATTGGCCAGTTTCAAAGTCGAATCACCTCTTGATACGCTCATGGATGTATCAATTGATTTTGACATTTATCAAGATGGCTTCCCAGTACAAGCACAGTACAACCGACCGGTAAAATCAGTGAGCTATGGAGATTTGGATGGTAATGGAGACAAAGAAGTGGTTGTCGCCACCGAAGTCGGTGGCATATTCTGTTTTAACCATGACGGCACAGTATATGGTTCCTATTCGCGGTTCAACACGATTACAACTTTCTTGGCAATCGGTGACATTAACAACGATGGTGCTGATGATATCGTTTTTGCCCGGGACAAAGAACTCATGTGTCTGAGCGGTTTGACTGTGGATACGTTGCCGGGTTTCTCATTCAATGCCGACGATGAAATTCTCGGTGCACCGCTTATCTTTGACCTTAATGATGATGGTCGCAACGAGATCATCGTAGGCAGCAAAGACTATAAACTGTATTGCCTCGACTCAACCGGCACAAATATCCAGAACTTCCCCATCTCATTGAATACATGGCTCCTTTCAACACCTTGTGTTTTCAATGTAGAACAGAAGCAAATTGGCGTACTCGGTTCAGACGGCAGATTTTGGATCATTAACAAAGACGGTATTGTCAAAGAATTCACCGAGTCAGAACACAACATGCTGACATTTGCCTCACCAGTCTGTGGTGATATGGACCGGGATGGTAACCCTGAAGCTGTTATAATCAATGGTTATGGGACGATATACATTTATGGCGAAGATACCTTAGAACAATGGTTTGATATTCTGATTGATACAACATTCTTCATGACACCTGCCTTAGCTGATATAGACAATGATGGATACTTAGAAATCATAATGGCAAATTCCAGCAAAACATTCTATGTGACTAATCGTAATGGTACGTCGGAAAATAACTTTCCTATTTACAGTGATGCCAATGTGTATTATCCGATTCTTGCGGCGGATTTTGACGGCGATAATAAAAAAGAGGTCACGTACGGGTTGGGGACTGCGGATTCACTCGGTTTTGGTCAATTGAAGATCATTAATGACCGAAATAATGAATTCCCTTTTTCACCGCTCTTTGGTGAAAAAGGTTTCTCATCACCAGGGGTAATTTTTGATCTCGATGATGACGGCGATTTAGAATTGGCTTGCGGTAGTAACTTTGGCACCCTCTATATCTGGGATTTCCCGGGTACTGATGTATCGTGGAGCGGCTTCATGAATTCACCTAAGAACTGGGGCTATTATGAT
>JAUWLY010000339.1 GCA_030613445.1 Candidatus Stahliibacteriota bacterium
AGCTTATTTCTTTAGTCACGACAGGGGGGGCTCGATGAATATTATGAAAATTCCCTACAATCTAGATCTGGATACAGGTCCATCTGTTGGAATTAATGTCATTGGCAGTGATACGATTCTCATTCATGGTATTGGGTATTATGACGCTGCGAATAGTGATTGGGATGTGGATTGTCTCCTGGATTCTATGGGTGGGTCTCTTTATGGTTGGGGCACAGGTAATCCTGCTGATGATCGCAGTGCTTCTGTGTTCTGTTCAGGTGGCTATGCATATATTGCCTACCAGGCAGATGTTGGTGGTGAGCATGACATCATGTTCAGCTATTCAACTGATTGTGGCGAAAACTGGTCAGCAATCGATGATTTGACTAATGATGTTGCAGATGAGACATACCCAAGGCTTTACGGTTATAGTACGACAATTGGGTGTGCCTACAACTACGCACAGAGTGATGTGTTTTTTAACTACTCGGTATACAATGGTCAAACAGGAACATGGTTAGCGGCTCCAGAGAGAATAACTGACAACAGTTCAGCTAATCCGAACTACCACTGTGTGGGTCTACTCTATACAACAGACTATTATTATTCGGCGTGGGAAGACACGCGCAGCGTAGGTACTGATGGTCTAGAAATTTATACGGCTCGAAGGACAACACCAATTGGCGTAGAAGAGAGCGATGACGCCTTCTTGAAACACAATATCGCGTTTGCACCAAATCCATTCAGGGACTTTATTCGCATTGATTACAGCGTACCGTATTCACAGGATATCAATATTACGGTCTATGATGTGAGTGGTAAAAGCGTACGAACCTTGGTTGATAAGGTACACGAGCCAAAAAGGTTTTCAGCTATCTGGGATGGTAAAGACAATTTCGGCAAGCGAGTTTCCGCTGGTGTGTATTTCTGCCAGATCGAAGCAGGGATGAATGTTATATCGAACAAACTCGTTCTCGTAAGATAATCGCCAAACATACGCATTAGGGGCCAGGTCTTTGATGATCTGGTCCCTTTTTCTTTGCCTCCATACTGAGATAGGCATAGATAAAGTCGTCTATGTCGCCGTCCATGACTTTGTCGATCTGCGAGATTTCGTAGTTTGTGCGGTGGTCTTTTATAAGTTTATAGGGATGAAAGACATACGAACGAATTTGATGTCCCCAGGCGATATCAGTCTTCTGAGCCTCAAGCTTGTTCAATTTCTCTTCTTCTTTTTTCTGATAATGTTCATAGAGTCTGGAACGTAGTATCTTCATGGCATTTACCTTGTTGTGGAACTGGGAACGTTCGTTCTGGCATTGTACAGTGATCCCTGTGGGGATGTGAACGATGCGGACTGCCGAGTCGACTTTGTTTACATTCTGACCGCCGTGCCCGCCTGCCCGGTAGGTGTCGATACGCAAATCGTCTTCGTTGATCTCAAAATTCACGTCTTCAATTTCCATATAGGTGAAGACCGATACGAAGGATGTATGGCGCCGCGAATTTGTGTCAAAGGGCGAAATGCGGATTAAGCGGTGTATACCCACTTCAGCTTTTAGCAAACCATACGCGTAATCGCCAGTTACTTCAATAGCGGCATCTTTGATACCGGCAACTTCACCCGGTAACAGATTGAGGACCCGGTGCTTGTATTTCTTTTGTTGCATCCATCTCAAGTACATTCTGAAGAGCATTTCTGCCCAATCGCAAGATTCTGTACCGCCTGCTCCCGGGTGGATAGTGAGGATACAGTTCTTGATATCATCCTCACTACTCAGAAGGAGTTTCGCATCAAGGTCTTGAATTCTTCGGTCCACTTTCTTGATCTCAGAAGTTGCTTCCTTAATCATTTTATTGTCGAGTTCAGGCAGCGAAATGATATCGGTAAGCAATCCGATATCCTCTTCGAGATGACGTATCTCATCGAGCCAGAACTGCTTCCGGCTGATGCCTGACATTATCTTTTGTGCGGTTAACTTATCTTCCCAGAAATTTGGTGCAGTTGTTTTCTGCTGGAGTTCTGCAATACCTTTTTCTATGGCTTTTAGGTCAAAGATGCTCCTTTAGATTATGGAACCTTGTTTTGATGTTTTTTATATCTTCAAGGTCTATTTTTTTGAGGGTAACTGGTTTGTCCATGTGTTACTTACTCTTTTTCTTCTTCGTTTTTGGTTTTACCGTTTTCTTCTTAGCATAGCGTCTGATGAACTTTTCGACGCGTCCGGCTGAATCCACAATTTTCTGTTTGCCGGTGAAGAACGGGTGGCATTTTGAACAGAGGTCAACCGATATTTTTTCTACTGTTGACTTCGTTTCAATCTTATTACCACAGGCGCAGGTAACAACGCACTTAACATACTTGGGGTGTATTTTCTTTTTCATACTTGCACTCCTTATACGCTATCGCTCATCGAATCGAGGAATTCTTTGTTTGTTTTAGAGCGTCTCATTTTCTCCGTAAGGAACTCCATTTGTTCAATGACGTTCATTTCAGATAGGAATTTGCGGAGAATCCATAAACGGTTGAGTTCGAATTCAGTGAGTATTAATTCTTCTTTTCTTGTACCTGATTTGTACAGATCAAGAGCCGGGAAAATTCGACGATCAGAAAGATGACGATCCAGGATTAGCTCAAGGTTGCCAGTGCCTTTGAATTCTTCGAAGATCACCTCGTCCATTCTGGAGCCGGTATCAATTAAAGCAGTTGAGATTATTGTCAGACTTCCTCCTTCTTCGATCTTACGTGCTGCACCAAAAAACTTTTTTGGTTTTTGAAGGGCGGTTGAATCTAAACCACCAGAAAGGGTCTTACCTGAATGCGGTACGACTGCATTGTGCGCTCGGGCGAGCCGTGTGAGACTATCAAGCAAGACAACGACATCAGTCTTCGCCTCAACCATTCTCTTTGCTCGCTCGAGGATAATCTCGCCAACTTCAGTGTGACGGTCTGGCGTTTCATCGAAAGTTGAGGAGACAACCTCAGCATCTACTGAACGTTCGAAGTCAGTG
>JAUWLY010000235.1 GCA_030613445.1 Candidatus Stahliibacteriota bacterium
TTCCGAGTGACCTTTATTATGCAGAGTTAACTGACCATGATACACTTTCCTGGAACAGTGACCGTGATCAGTATTATGGTGAAGTGTATGACGACAGTCTCCAGCCAGTTGGTGAAGACAATCCGGATTACCACGCAGATATTCACTTAGGAAGAATACCTTTCAGCACACAGAGTGTTATAGAAGATATTTGCATCAAAATGATTGCCTTTGACTGCAATACTGATGTAACCTACAAAACTGCTTCACTACTAACAGGTGCTCTTTACTATTATGAAAACGAAAACCACAGTGGAAACCCAAGGAATGATGGTGCCGACTATATGGAGCAGCTCATGGATGATACAGTACTCAATAGGTCAAATGCGACTTATCTTTATGAAAAAGGAGGGTTAGGACCATGTACTTACCCGTGCACCGATTCTCTAACGAGAAGCAATCATATTTCTTATTGGCAAAATAAGGGCATAATGTACGAGTGTCATCATGGAGCATCTGGTCAGTACGCTCGGAAACTGTGGGCGTGGGACGATGGCGACGGTGTCCCGGAAAATCATGAAATAGAATGGCCTTCGAGTCTCGTAACAACAGATGTCTATCAACTGGATAATAACTATCCTGCTACTTCATTCTTGAGGTCGTGCCTCTGTGGGAAACCTGAAGTCACTGGTCTTGGAGCCATGCTTCTTTATCGCGGTTCCTCATCCGTTATCAGTAGCTCAAGAGTCGCCTGGATGAGTGGCGCTGATCCAGGAGGTATACCATATCATTTTTTCGATAGACTTATGAAAGATACGACTTCGAGCAATGGAATTATTGGCAACGCATATGATATGGCTAGAACCGATTTTATGAATACTGTAATGTTTTGGCTCCCTACATACCACTACAATCTCTTTGGTGATCCTGCGTTGAGACAGCTTGGAAGACTTGTCAGTGTCCAAGAAGTAGATCAAAAAACCAAGGTTTGTTCATTCGCAGTATACCCTAATCCTACCTCTGGACAAGTGACAATCTGTCTGAGTTCCGCACAAAAAAGAAGAATTAAAATAGATATATATGATGGAACCGGCCGCTTCATTAATCAGTTCTATGCAGGATATCTAGAAGGTACTAATGCCGTGAATATTGATTTACCAACCGGTATTTACTTTATAAAACTTACCGACGGTACTTTGACAGAATTTAAAAAAGTAGTAATTATCAAATAGCACAAAAAGTCGCGCTTAAATATTATTGTGATTTGGCAGTCTGTATAATCAAGAAGACCGTTTCTTCTTGGGTCGAGCTGCAAAGGCAACACCAACTATAATAATAATACCACCGCATATGCCCATTATAATAGAAGGAATATCGTTTTTCATGACGATATCCTCAGTCGCATGTGCCATATTATAGGTGTGGATGGCAGTGGTTTGGTTAATTCCTATGATCAAAAGAATTATGCCGATTATGCCAATTATTATCCCTAGACTTCTCATCATTGCCTCCTTTTAGTCTTGGTAGAGATATTGTATTGTGTAAAAAGGAAAAGTCAAGCAATTTAGAAGGTTCTGTACTTCTCGATGCGCTTCGCTTACTCGAAGAATAAAGAAATAAAGATGCCGATTCCCCGCTGATCTGGCATGCAGTGTGAATTCTTGACTTTGCCTATTTTATGGCTACAATTAGGCTTGGAATAACCATGGCAAAAATGAAAGCGGTTGTGAAAACGAAACCAGAACCAGGTGCTGAACTAGTTGAAATCGACATACCTACACCAAAACCTGATGAGGTCCTAGTTAAAGTTCTGGCAACATCAATTTGTGGTACAGATTTACATATTTACGAGTGGAATAAATGGGCACAGAACCGCATACGAAATATCCCCCAGGTCATGGGTCATGAATTATGTGGTGAAGTTATTGAACTGGGGACAAATGTAAAAGCCGTACAGAAAGGTGATGTAATTTCAGCTGAAACGCACATCGCTTGCAATCATTGCTATCTCTGTCACACCGGCAATGCACATATTTGCATCAATGGTCGTATCTTTGGGGTTGATGTGAATGGTGTGTTCGCTGAATACGCAGTCCTGCCTTCATCCAATGCCTGGATATTAGATAAGAAAATCCCCAGAGATTTCGCATCCGTAATGGAGCCGTTGGGCAACGCAGTCCACACTGTCTTGGCTGGTGAAATTAACGGCAATACTACCCTGGTAACGGGTTGCGGTCCGATTGGAGTAATGAGCATCGCTGTTGCACGAATCTGCGGAGCGACAAGGATAATCGCCACCGACATAAATGAATACCGACTCCAAATGGCAAAGAAAGCTGGTGCCGACCTGGTGCTCAATCCAAAAAAAGATGACATTGTACAAAGAGTATTGCAGGAAACCAGTGGCCTGGGTATTGATGTTGTTCTCGAAATGTCTGGAGTTTCCACTGCAATTCAACAGGGTTTTGATTGTCTACGTCCGGGTGGCAGATTTTCAATCCTCGGTATACCTGACAAACCCATGGAAATAGATATCGGCAAATCAATTGTCTTTAAATATGCTACTGTTCAAGGTATTAATGGTCGTCTTATGTTCTCGACCTGGCATAAAACATCACGTTTCTTGAGTTCGGGTCGGCTTAACTTGGACTCCATCATTACTCATCGTTTTCGTCTTGAAGAATTTGAAAAAGGCATGGAATTGATGAAATCTGGGAACTGCGGTAAAGTACTGCTTTACCCCCACCCGAAGGATTAAGGATATTGATCCGCTTGAAGCGGATTTGGTTACGTTTGCCGGTTGCGTTGAACGAGATGCGAAACGGTTGCGTAGTCGGGATTTGTTTTGGACAAAATACGCCAAACGAATATCGACAACGAATCGCTTTTCGAAACCAAGAACCGCGTTTCGAGTTATCGAAGATTAGCAAGCTATGACTAATAATACAGCAAATGCAATCATAATCGGCGGTGGTATAAGATGTGCTGGATTTTAATTATTAGAACTTTGAATCAATTCATAATTTATCCGCCCATGGTGGAGTGAGGAGGTATAATGACCTTTAATGATAAGATCAAATCATTTTATGCAAACCAATTAGTTGAAATTGAGAAGGACGGATTATCCAAGGATGAACGCTATATACATTCACCTCAAGCAGCAGATATCAAGGTCGAATTTCCAGTCGGTGCAGAAATTCAAGAAGTTATTAATTTTTGTGCTAATAATTACTTAGGACTCTCAAGTCATCCCGATTTAATCGCCTCGGCCAAAAAAGGACTTAATGAAAGAGGTTACGGGATGTCTTCAGTTCGTTTCATTTGTGGTACGCAGGATATTCATAAAGAATTAGAAAAAAAGATATCTAAATTTCTTGGAACTGACGATACAATATTGTATTCCTCGTGTTATGATGCAAACGGCGGACTATTTGAAACATTACTGGCTGTTGATGATGCAATCATTTCTGATGAATTGAATCATGCTTCGATTATTGATGGAATTAGATTATGTAAAGCAGAACGCCATCGGTTTAAACATGCAGATATGAAAGATTTAGAAGAACATCTTAAACAGACCCAAAACAAAAGATTTCGCATGATCGCTACTGACGGTGTTTTTTCAATGGACGGTGACATTGCTAAACTTGATGAAATCTGTTTATTAGCGGATAAATACGACGCTCTAGTCATGGTCGATGATTCGCATGCTACAGGATTTGTTGGCCAAACAGGGAAAGGGACACACGAATATCGTGGAGTAGTAGATAAAATTGATATAATCACTACTACATTAGGTAAGGCATTAGGTGGTGCATCTGGTGGATGTACATCTGGTCGACAAGAGATTATCGATATGTTGAGACAACGTTCTCGTCCATATCTCTTCTCAAATACAGTCTGCCCTGTTGTTATTGCTGCTGCGATAAAGGCGATCGATTTACTTCTTGGTTCAACAGTCTTACGCGACAAACTGGAGGAAAATACAAGATATTTCAGAGAAAAAATGACCACCATAGGTTTCGATATAAAAGAAGGTGTCCATCCGATCGTTCCAATAATGCTGTATAATGCAAAACTAGCAAAGGACATATCGTGCGATCTTTATAACGAAGGCATCTACGTTATCGGCTTTTCTTTCCCAGTAGTGGCAAAAGGCCAGGCAAGAATCCGAGTCCAGATATCCGCTGGTCACGAAAAAGAGCATCTTGATAAAGCAATCGCTGCATTCACTAAAGTCGGTGAAAAATACAAAATACTTGGTAAAGGCAAAAAAGATATAATTGAGATGTATGGATATTAATAAATGCTAATCTCAAAATCCGAAATCCTAAACAAATTCGAATCCCGAATTTCAAAATTCAAAACATTCCACCGTTTTCTTCTTTTCCTCAAAGAAGAGAAAGATAAAAAAGGTGACGTTTTAATCACTTGGATTTAGAATTTTGGATTTGTTTAGAGTTTAGTGCTTAGAATTTAGGATTTAATCACTATGAATAATACTTCTGATGTCATCATAATCGGCGGTGGTATAATAGGATGTGCCACGGGTTTTTATTTGGCAAAAAAAGGATTGAAGGTTTACCTTCTTGAAAAGGACTACCTGACCGCTGGATCTACAGGTCGCTGTATCGGTGGTATTCGGCAACAGTTTTCCACTGAACTCACTATCAGAGTAGCCATGGAATCGATGAAAAAATTTGAGTCCATGACCGAAGTATTAGATCAGGATGTTGAATTCCATCGAGGTGGCTATCTATTCTTGGCCCATAGTGAAGCTAAAAAAACAACCTATCTTGAATTAATCAAGTTACAACAAAGTATGGGGCTCGATGTCGACTATATCAGTTGCGATGACATCGAGAAAATCGTACCAGGTATAAGCACGGATGATTTATTAGGTGGTGCTTACTGTCCAAGTGATGCTCAGGCAAACCCATTCTTATGTGTTGATGGCTATGCGAATCATATAAGAAAAAACGGC
>JAUWLY010000124.1 GCA_030613445.1 Candidatus Stahliibacteriota bacterium
GCAACAGGGCTTAATTGGTATGACATCAGTAAAGTTGAAGAATATGGTTATAAAAGATTTGATCAAGTTATGACAACGCTTGAATTTGAGCGCGGCATAGCTTCAGGTAAACTGATACCGAAAAAAGTCGCAATTATCTACTGCGTAGGTTCGCGCGATACTAAACATCTACCCTATTGCTCGAAAATCTGCTGTTTCCTCGGGCTCAAAGAGGCAAAGCTCGTCATTGACCGGTATCCAAACACCCAGGTTTACGTCATTGCTATGGATATGCGTTCCTCTGGACCTATTGAGTACCTGTATAATACCCTAAGAGAAAAGGGCGTCACCTTTATAAGAGGTAAACCATCCGAAGTAATTAAACGCAATGGCAACCTCGTAGTAAGAACTGAAGATCTGTACACTAATGAGTTACTTGAAATCGAGGCTGATACCGTTGTTTTGAGTGCGGGGTTTGTAGCCGATTGCGAGACTTTTGATAAACTAAATATCAAACTCAACGGGGATTTTCCTGTGCTCTTTGAGAATGCTAGCCTTGGTAATAGCGAATTGCCGCGCGGTATTTTCACAGCTGGCTCGGCAACTTTTCCAGGTGGTGTAAGGGATTCCCTAATCGATGCCCGTAAAACCGTGTTTTCAGTCATCAGTCTTTTGAGAAAAAATAGAATTGAAACAAAACACCCAAGCGCAGTCATCAATGAAGACCTGTGCAGCCTCTGTCGTATGTGCATAGGGACATGTCCTTACAATGCCATATCAATAGCCGATGAAAAGATCAAGGTCAATGAAGAACTATGCATGGGTTGTGGGATTTGCTCGATCACCTGTCCAGTATATGCAAGCCAGTTAGAAGGCTTTAATCCGCAGGGGTTGAGCAATCAAATACGCGCTCTGGTGAAAAAAGGAGACATACTCGCTCTCTTATGCCAATGGTCTGCATATAATGCCACGGATAAGGCTGCTTATGATCATTTATCATACCCTGAAATTGTTAAGATAATACGTGTTCCGTGTAGCGGTGCTGTAGATCCGCAACACATAATGGACGCATTAAACAAAGGTGCAAGAGGTGTACTTATTGGCGGCTGTTACCCTGATGCATGCCATTATGCAAAAGGCAATTTCCGCGCCAAGGCGCGTGAGCAGATGTTAAAGTTAAATTTGGATCTGATGGGATTTGATAAAAATGTCGTCAGATTAGAATGGATCGGTAAAGACGAAGCACAAAAATTCGTAGAGATTATCGAGGAAATGGATCATGCCGCCAAAGGCGGCAAGAAACGGTGAAACGGTGAATTGGAGAAACGGAGCAATTTATTCGTGACAATTAGTGCAATAAATCTGTGTGTTTGAAAGGAGAAATAAATGGCTAAACCTTTAGTAGCATTTTACTGGTGTGCCTCTTGTGGTGGTTGCGAAGAAGCAGTTGTTGATCTGGCTGAAGACATCCTGAAAGTCGTTGAAGCAGTTGATATCAGACTTTGGCCTGTAGCCATGGACTTTAAGCGTTCCGACGTTGAGGCAATGGCAGATAAGTCTTTTGCGGTAAGTTTTATCAATGGAGCTATACGTACCAGTGAACAAGAAGAAATGGCGAAACTTCTGCGTCAGAAATCAGGACTTGTTGTTGCATTTGGTGCCTGTTCTCATCTTGGTGGTATTCCCGGTTTAGCTAATATTGCTAATAAAAAGGAAATTTTTGAAACTGTGTACAAATCAACCCACTCGACTGTAAACCCTAAAGGAGTATATCCACAAACAGTAACTGAGATCCCCCAGGGTAAATTAACACTCCCGGAATTCTTCGATACCGTCAAGACACTTGATCAAACAATAGATGTTGACTACTATCTACCTGGTTGTGCACCACCACCAGACCTGATTATGCAAGCGGTAACCGCGATACTCGAGGGTAAATTACCTGAAAAGGGCTCAGTACTGACCGTAGACAAGGCACTATGTGAAACCTGTCCATTAAATAAAAGCAAGCCTGACATACTGGCTATTAAGGAAATCAAAAGAATATCTGAGGTTATCCATGATCCAGAAAAATGTTTTCTTGCTGAAGGCATAATCTGTTTGGGACCAGCAACGCGTGGCGGGTGCGGCGAACGGTGTATCAACGCTAATATGCCATGTCGTGGCTGTTTCGGACCAAGCAAGGAAGTCAAAGACATGGGTGCGAAATTCCTCTCAAGTCTTGCTTCAATCATTGATGTCGACGATGTACAGGAAATCGAAAGAACCGCCGAATCAGTGCTCGATCCTATCGGACTCTTTTATATGTATTCTTTACCGAGTTCGATCCTAAGAAGAAAGCAGGGGGTATAAAATGGCATATAAGAAAATCACAATTGATCCAATCACTCGTCTAGAAGGACATGGTAAAATAGAGATATTCCTCGATGATAAAGGTAACGTAGCTCATGCCTGTATTCAGATACCTGAACTGCGTGGTTACGAGCGATTTGCAGTTGGTCGTCTTGCTGAAGAAATGCCTCGTATTACTGAAACGATCTGCGGAGTCTGCCCGACCGCGCATCACACTTGTTCTGGAAAAACACTCGATGATCTCTACGGCGTGGAACCTCCAGCAGCCGCCAGAAAAATAAGGGAATTCGTCTATAATGCCTTTATGTTTGAGGACCACAACCTGCACTTTTATTTTCTTGGTGGACCTGATTTCATTGTTGGACCTGATGCGCCAAAAGCAGAACGTAATATACTGGGTGTCATCGGCAAAGTCGGAATCGAGATCGGCAAAAAGGTTATCGATATCCGGAAAAGAACTCGGAACATTATCGAGACAATGGGTGGTCGTGTCATTCATCCGGTACATTGTCTGCCCGGTGGTGTCTCGAAACCAATGACCAAAGAGATACAGGAAGAATTCAAAAAGACAGCTGAAGATTCAGTGGAATTTGCCAAATTCAGTCTCCAGGCATTTGCAGATATTGTCCTTGCGAACAAGACTTATGTAGATCTTATTGTCGGTGACATTTACAAACATCAAACCTATTATATGGGCTTGGTCGATGACAATAATAAAATCAACTTTTATGATGGGTGGATCCGCGTTGTTGATCCTGAAGGCAAAGAGTTTGCCAAGTTCAAGGTAAAGGATTACCTAGACCATATCGCCGAAGGGGTGGAATCCTGGACCTATATTAAGTTCCCCTATCTCAAAAAAGTCGGTTGGAAAGGCTTTGTTGATGGAAAAAACAGCGGCGTATATCGTGTTGCACCCCTGGGCAGACTGAACGCTTCAGATGGCATGGCAACACCATTAGCCCAGGGATACTATGAGAAATTCTACGAAACACTGGGCGGCAAACCAGCTCATAATACCCTGGCAACACATTGGGCTCGTTTGATCGAGGCGATGCAGGCAGCAGAAACAATGGTCCAACTCATTAATGACCCGGAAATTCTCGACACAAATGTGAGAAACATGGACTTCCAGACGCCCAAACAAGGTATCGGGGTAATTGAAGCACCACGCGGCACGCTATTTCATCACTATGAAACTGATGACAAAGGCGTACTAACCAAGGCAAACCTGATTGTCGCCACGGTCAACAACTCAGCGGCGATTAATATGTCAGTCGAAAAGGCAGCAAGAAGTCTGATCAAAAATGGACAGGTTAATGATGGATTGCTCAATATGGTGGAGATGGCTTTCCGTGCATACGATCCATGCATGGCATGTGCAACGCATACTATCAACGGACACGTCCCGCTTCAAATAGATATTTATAATGCTGACAAGGAGATTATCAAAACACTGAAGACAGTGTAGAGCGTAGGGCGTTTAATAAGTAACCGAACGAGATAAGGTTATCTTGCCAGGTATCTAACTTGTCGATACTGCATTTCATGGTATAAACAGGAATCTCACTATATAATAGATATGAAAAAGACCCTTATTTATGGCATGGGAAACCCATACCGGTGCGATGACACTATAGGTCTGAAAATTGCCGAAATACTAAAAAAAGATATCAAGAATAAAACGGTCACAATAAAATCCGGCAGTATCGACGGACTAGCTATGCTTGATGAAATAATCGGTTTTGACAAAGTCATCCTGGTTGATTCGATCAATACCAAAAGCGGTATGCCGGGTGATGTCTACAAAATAGAGTTAGACTCCATCACATCCAACTCCTCTCTCGCTGCTTCACACACCATCGATTTCATTACCGCGTTGAGGATGGGTAAGAAATTCGGCTACAAGATGCCTGAAAAGATATATGTATATGCAGTAGAAATTAAGGACAACGATACATTCAGTGAAGAGTGTACAGAACAAGTCTCAGCCAGCATACCTGAAGTTGTTAAGAGAATAATCGATGAAGTCGATGAATGAATTCACAAATAGAATGAATATGGAAAGGCGATTTTCGGTTGCGAAAGGCGATACGGTTCCGTTTTATGCTTTCGTTGAACGACTGACGACTTTCGCCGTGGGAATCGTATTTCGAAACCGCAACCGACAAACGGAAACGACATGATTAGAGCGTTCATTGAAACATCGCTCGTAGACTGGGACGGGAAAATATCTTCGGTAGTCTTCTTTGATAAGTGCAATTTCATGTGTCCGTTCTGTCAAAACTGGGACTTGATAATCAACCCGGATAAATTCCCTATTATTGAATGGAACCACATTAAACAGAAACTGCAGAAAAAAAAGGGATGGGTTGACGGTGTAGTTCTTACTGGCGGAGAACCGCTTTGTTGTGAGCAAGAAGTATTTCAGATTTGCCGGAAAATAAAGAAACTCGGACTTCAGGTAAAAGTCGATACAAATGGTTCATACCCTGAAGTGCTCCAGAACCTCATTGAAAGCAAACTCATCGACTTTGTGGCGATGGACATAAAAGCACCACTCGATGAACACTACAATATGGCAGCAGGCAAACAGGTTGACCTTGAAAAAATAAAACAATCCGTGCAAATGCTACTAAACGGTGAGATAGACTATGAATTCAGGACGACATGTGCCCCAGGCATTATCGATGAGAATGCCATACATCAAATAGGTAAGAATATCAAAGATGCCAAAAAATGGGCTTTGCAAGCGCATGTTCCTGACAATGCATACAAAGCTCTTTATCGACAAAAGTTGAATCCCGAATATCATAAGACAATAAAAGAATATCTCGAAATAGCTAAGAAGTACGTACCAAACACAATCCTCAGAAGCAAACTATGACCTAAATCCAAAAATCTTGAATTTAGGAACAGGCAGTAGATAGTGAGCAGTATAGAGATCGTATTGGCAATTGACTTTCAAATCATTTCAATTATACTTCGCATATGAAAATTAGCACTTCATACCTAGGAGGAGGTAAGCTAAAATGATCATGAAACCAGAAAAACAGTTAGAAATAATAAAGAGTAATGTCGCTGAGATAATATCCGAAGAAGAATTGCTGAAAAAACTTAAGAAAAGAAAAAAACTAAGAGTTAAACTGGGGATTGACCCCTCAGGACCAGAAATCCACCTCGGCTTCAGTGTAGTTCTCAGGAAACTAAGACAATTTCAAGATCTCGGACATATCGCGGTCATGGTAGTTGGAGATTTTACAGGCTTAATCGGAGACCCCAGTGGTGTTTCTAAGACGCGACCAAAACTCACTAGACAGCAAATAAAAAAGTACATGGTAAAATACAAAGAGCAGATTTTCAGGATATTAGACCCAAAGAAAACAGAATTTACCTATAATAGCAAATGGCTGGGCAGCATGACCATGTATGATTTCATTGAACTCGCTTCCATGTACACAGTCGCGCGTATCCTGGAAAGAGATGACTTTTCCCAACGATTAAGAGATGGTCAACCGGTTTACATGCATGAAATACTATACCCGCTATGTCAGGGCTATGATTCAGTTGCCATTAAAGCAGATATCGAATTAGGTGGAACTGACCAGAAATTCAACCTGCTCGTTGGACGGGAATTAATGCGCGAATTCAATATGGACCCCCAGTGTATTGTGATGTTACCGATCCTTGAAGGGACTGATGGCGTACGTAAGATGAGCAAAAGTTTTGGTAACTACATCGGTATAACTGATTCGGCAAAACAGATGTTTGGCAAAGCAATGTCTATCCCCGATGAACTGATAATAAAATACTTTAAACTCGTAACTGATGCATTCCCCCATAAGATAGAGGAATACAAAATGGCTTTACATGAGGGTACGATCAATCCAAGAGATGCAAAATTCAACCTGGCAAAAACTATTGTGCGTATGTACCACTCTGCTCAAGCTGCTCAGAAAGCTGCACTCGATTTTGAAAAAGTGTTCACAAAAAAGGAACTGCCCAAACATATCAAACAGGTTAAGGTAAAACAAAAAGAAATGAATATTATCGATCTATTGATCGAAGCTGGTTTAATGGTTTCACGTGGTGAAGCAAAAAGAAAGGTCAGGGAAGGCGCGATCGATGTCGATGGCAAAAAAGTAAGTGACATAAAACAGGTGGTAAAACTGACCAAACCCGTGATTGTCAGAGCTGGAAAACACAAATTCTTAAAGATAACTAAGAAATAGCTCTTTCAGAGCGGTTTTGGCACTGATTCAGTGCGGTAATGGCTACTTTGTAGCGGTTGTGGCCTTCGGGGCGGTTTTTCCCGCTGTCAACCTCAATTTGACAACTTTTTGAGTTATTAGTTTGTCTATAGAATTGACTTTCATGCAGAAGTTACTATAATCTAAAAATGAAGGTTGATGTTGCTATCCCCCGCACAAAACTCGACTTCTTCACCTATGAAACCAATGACAGTCTCAATGTCGGCGACCTTGTTTTAGTTCCGCTGCGCAATAAATCAAAATACGGCATTATTGTTAAAGTAAATTCGCAAAGAGCTATCGATCGTTTGAAAAAAGTCGAATCAGTGGTGCAGAAAAAATTCCTGCCACCCAATATGCTCAGGCTATATAACTGGATGGCTGATTACTATATTGCAACGCTTGGTGAAGTTCTACGTCTGGCACTTCCTTCGAAAATACTCAAGAAATATGAATTCAAACCTGAGTCGAAAACAAGTTACCTAATTGTTAAAGCACCGACCCCAACCTATCAGCAGGCAAGTGCGATCAAGAAAATAGTGAATGTTCTGGACAAAAGGACCTTTGATACGTTTCTCTTGTATGGTATCACAAGTAGTGGCAAAACTGAAATCTATTTAAGGTGTGTTGAAAATGTAATAAACAACCAAGGACGCGCCTTAGTGCTCGTCCCAGAGATCTCAATGACGCCTTTATTATTCGGGAAGTTCCAGGAGAGGTTCAACGGTGATGTTGTGACTATCCATTCGTTCATGACTGACAAGGAACGTCGGGATATATGGTATGCCATTAAGAATGGTGCATACAAAGTTATTATCGGACCACGCTCAACAATATTTATTCCAGTCCCTGATTTGAAGCTGATCATTGTCGATGAAGAACACGACCATTCTTACAAGGAACATGAACGGATGCCCCGGTACAATGCCCGGGACGTCGCGGTCATGCGTGGCAAACATGAAGATATAGCGGTTGTTTTGGGCAGCGCTACACCGCAGATCGAATCATATCATAATGCTGGAATCGGTAAGTATAAGTTGCTCACTCTAAAAGAACGCATCGATAATAGGTCTTTACCACAAATAGAGATGATTGATTTACGGAAGGAAAACAATAGATACATCACTGACACATTGAGATCAGCGATCGAAACCACATTGGGAAAGGATGAGCAGATAATTCTTTTCCTGAATCGACGTGGTTTTGCACCGAGCCTAATATGTCCAAAGTGTGGAT
>JAUWLY010000165.1 GCA_030613445.1 Candidatus Stahliibacteriota bacterium
CGACTACAGGGTTCTGCTCCTTACGCCCTTTTTACTCTTCGAGCGAGTAGCACGAGTCGAGAAGCTCCGTTTCACCGTTTCTCCCATGCTCCGTTTCATATATTCAGTTGACAATTTTAGATTTATGTGTAGAATTTAACATGGCAAATATAGTCGTCCCAATAGTACTACTCATTGTTGCTATTGGTGTTCTTTTATTTATTGCCAAAGAACTCGACCCCATAAAAAAACGTAAGGTATCTGGTATCATGTTCTTTCTTCTATGTATACTATTAGTAATATCACAGATTTCATACCTGATAAACCCGTTGGAAAGGTTTAAGAACTTTGGCGGGATGTTTGGCTTTTACTCGTCAGCCTGGATATTCTGGCTCGTTGGTTTCTATTTTTTCATTATCCCCTGTATTCTTGCTTATCTTGGTTTTGTTTTCTTGTTTAAACCTGAGAAAAAGATCAATACTGTTTTGTTGTATTTTGTGCCGATAGGCGTGATTGTTGATACGATCCTTGCGCTCTTTCTAAAATTAAAGGTCAGTAATATCGGTGCTGGCGGTACATTTGGTTCTATAATCAGTAAATTCCTAATAGACTATTTTGGTCAACTCGGCACTTATTTTATCCTCGGTTTCGGTGTGGTAATCGTCATGTTTATGATCTTTAAGAAAAGCATCTTTCCCAAATCCAAATCAAGGGACGTGTTTGTCACACAAGAAAAGCCGAAAAAAGCAAAAAAACAGAAAAAGGAAACAAAACCAATAGAAAAAGATGAAACACAAAACAAGGCAAGAACGACAAAGGTGCCGACAAAGATTGACTTTAAAACAGCCTACCTGGAGATCCTGGAGCAAACATCAGAAGACCACGGGCTGGACAAGAAGGCTTTGGAAAAAGAAGGCGATATCTTATCAACCTGCCTTGCTGAATTCGATGTCCAGGGCAAGGTCGTTAATGTTGAATCTGGGCCGGTTATCTCGAGGTTTGAGTTTGAACCAGCACCAGGCGTCAAGGTTAGCCGGATAGCCAATCTCGGCAATGACCTGGCTCTGGCGCTGAAAGCAACCCGCATAAGGGTAGTCGCACCGATACCTGGCAAATCAGCAGTTGGCATTGAAGTTCCGAAGCACGAACGGAGCCTGGTCTGTTTGAAAAAAGGTATCCTTAGCAGTGAATTCCAAAATAACCCTTTACCTTTAGGCATTGTGCTCGGCGAAGACATCACTGGTCAGCCAGTTACCGGCGATATCTCAAAGATGCCCCATATGCTCATTGCCGGCACTACTGGTTCAGGAAAGAGCGTTTGTATCAACAGTATTATCCTCAGTCTGCTCTATCATTCTAAGCCAAAAAATCTCCGGTTCCTCATGATCGATCCAAAGCGTCTTGAATTACCAATGTATAATCCAATTCCACACCTCCTGCGCCGCGCCGTCACACAACCGAAGCGCGCGGTCACCGAACTTGAGAAATTAGTCAAAGTCATGGAAATCAGGTATCGCGATTTCGCCCGTGAAGGAGTCAGAGATATTGACGGTTACAATACAAAGATAAAGAAAAAGGGCGGTGAGGTAAAACCATATATCATTGTAATCGTCGATGAGCTTGCTGATTTAATGCTTACTGCGGCAAACGAAATTGAGGAGAACATAACGCGACTTGCCCAGATGTCAAGAGCAGTCGGCATCCATCTTATTTTGGCAACCCAACGACCTTCAGTAGACGTGATTACTGGTTTGATAAAAGCGAATTTCCCGTGCCGGATTGCTTTCCAGGTTGCCTCGAAGACTGATTCCCGGACGATCCTCGATATGAACGGTGCTGAATCCCTGCTTGGTCATGGTGATATGCTCTTCTTGCCGCCTGGCAAAGGCACACCGGTTCGCCTGCACGGTGCCTATATGTCAACCGAAGAAATTAGCGGTATCAGTAACCTTATTGCTCGCATGTATTTGATGGAACTACTGAGCGACCTTGAAGGAGACTTGGACAAAATCACCAATGCAATAATTGAAGAAGAATTATGGACTGCATTTGTTAATACTAAAGACCCGGCATTTGATGAAAAGCGGCGTGCGCTATCGAATATGATGCCCGTTGAAAGAATCGACGAAATTATTCAAGATGGCTACTATCCCAAGCTCGGTGAAGAGCATGTTAAGATCGAAGCGGTAGCGCAGGAAGAAAATCTCGAGACTGATGCACTTTTTATTGAAGGGGCAAAGCTCGTGTTCAGACATCAGGTAGCTTCGGTTTCGCTTTTGCAGCGTCGACTCGGTGTCGGCTATGCACGTGCCGGAAGGATCATTGATCAGCTTGAAGCAGCTAATTTAATTGAACCGTTCCAGGGTAGTAAGTCGCGAAAAGTCCTCGTTGAACGAGAAGAAGAATTCAATAAAATACTCAGCAAGTATACGACCTCGTAAAGCAGGGCGTTCTACGCCCTTCCAAGAACCAAGAGCCAAGAACCAAATTCCAAATTACTCAATTACTGCTTTACTCCCTTTTTACTCTTCGAGCGAGTGGCACGAGTCGAGAAGCTCCGTTTCACCGTTTCTCCCATGCTCCGTCACTCCGATACTTGCTTTTAATAGTTTGGTTCTTGGCTCTTGCTATTTTGTAGTCGCCCGATTCATCGGGCTGATTCAGGAGCAAAGCGACATGTCTTCAGGCAAAGCTATCTTGCCGTGACTTCATCCACCAGAGGTGGAGTATCTTCAGCCGAAGGCATGTCTCCAGTTTGTTATAGACGAACGTGTCTGCAGCGAAGCGTATCTTCAGGCGTAGCGTGTCTCCTGTCTTGACTTTACCATAGACCTTTGATATAATATCTTGCACAAACAAGAGAATTATAAGGGGGTTATAATGAAGAAGTTATTTTTTTTGGTTATTGGTTTGACCGTTTTGATTTACGCTGATACGCCGTGGGTCCCCAATGTGAGGGTTAGCATTGATGAACCATGGGATACCTTGAACCAGGGCGAATCTTGTTTTGCTATATATGGTGATACTATTGTTTCGATATGTAATACTGCTGAGCGTGGACAGGTACCTGTTGCACCTTATGCCTATTCTTTTAATGCAGGGCAGACCTTCACTCAAATTCCATTTACTGATTTGAGCGGTGGCACTTGGCATACAGATCCAGTAATTTGTTTTGATGATTCAGGCCATGTTCATATGATCATTCAGTTTTCTTTGAACAGGCTAAAACACTATCTGTCACGGGACGGCGGTCAGACCTGGGAAGATACCTCGACCGTCACGAACAGCTATGGCGTTGACAAACCGTGGATGGTTGTCAATGGAAGTGATATCTATATTGCCTGGCAGCAAACTTCTGGACAGACTGGTATCCAGTTTGCTAAATCAACTAATTACGGCGCAACCTGGAATCTATCGCTGATCTGGTCAAGAACCGGTATTACCGCACTATGCATGGATGAATACGATATCTTGCACCTTGCTCTGGTTGCCTGGGGAGCTGGACGCGTCTATTACAAACGATCAACTAATTATGGCCAAACCTGGTCAAGCGAGACTTATCTTTCTGACTTCACTTACAGTTCCAGCTATGGTGATCGAGCACCGATCAATTCGATCACGGCTGAAGATAATGTCGTTTTTATAACGTGGGTTGATCAAACCTTTGGTACTTGGGACATCAGGGCTGTCCGTTCCACGGATGGTGGTTCAACATGGAGTTCACCTTATGTTATCAATGATATTACAGCGGGTGGGCAGTGTAAATGCTGGGTACTTTTTGATGGTTCTGGCGGGTTGCACTTGACTTACTACCACACACCTGATTGGCCGACCAACCCGTCCAGTCTCTTTTCATTCCGCTACCAGTATTCATCTGATGCTGGCGTGACATTCAACCCGGGTATCCGCGTTTCTGATACTTCGGTCACAAGCCTCGATGATTTTATCGGTGAATACCACATCACCCAGGCAGATGATGCGTATCTCTACGCAATTTGGACTGATGGTCGGAACGGAGATTATAATGATCTCTATTTTTCCAAAGCATTGCTTCTTGACCTCATGGTTGCGGAAGAGGATAGAGATGAGCAGATAGTCAACCGCATACTCGCAGTACCGACTATTTGGAACAGTAAGGTACTCATGCGCGTGCAGCCATATGCATCTCCTCTTGAAATAAATGCATACGATATATCGGGGAGATTGGTCAAACACATATACGCGGGTATAGTAAGCAGCCCAATGTTGATCCAATTGGATCCCAATGATTTTCCTCAGGGTGTTATTTTTATGCGGTTGAATTCCAGGGATCTTACTGAGGTATTTAAGATCGTGAACCTGAAATAGAAAACATGGTCATTGAATAATATGGCAGACGTTTATTTTCTGGACTTGACAAAAAGCTATAGGAAGAATTCTGTCCAGATGTTGGCAAAACTCATTGAGCTTTCTGGAGGTTTGAAGATCATTGATAAAGGTAGTGTATGCGCGGTCAAGTTACATGTCGGGGAACGAGGTAATGTGAATTTTGTCAAACCAGTCTATGTCAAGAAATTAGTTGAAATGATTAGCAAAGCAGGCGGTGCTCCATTCTTGACTGATACGACAACGCTGTATTCAGGTCAGCGGCACCGGGCTGATTTGCATACTGCACTTGCCCTTGAGCACGGCTTTGATTTTGCACCGTTTATCGTAGCTGATGGGTTGTACGGAGATGATTATGTGGAAATTAATGGTTGCAAGATCGCCAGTCTTTTCAGCCATATTGATACCCTGCTTTGCGTTTCGCACTTTAAAGGTCATCTCAATTGTGGTTTTGGTGGAACCTTGAAGAACTTAGGCATGGGATGTGCATCAAAGGGCGGTAAATTGACGATGCATTCTAAGTCCAAGCCTCAAATTGATTTGGAAAAATGCACGCGCTGTAAAAGGTGCCTTGAGTATTGCCTCTATGATGCAATAACAGAAAAAAGTGGTGATATAGTAATCGACCAGAACGTATGCACTGGTTGCGGCGGCTGCATGGCCATATGTTCAGACCGGGCGATAAAATTCCAGTGGGATTCTGCATCCTCCGACCTCCAGAAAGGGATTGCAAAATATACTGCTAATGCAATAAAAGGCAAGCGAGCCTTCCACGTTAATTTCCTCATCGACATTACTCCAAACTGCGATTGTTTCCACACAAATGAACCGATGATCGCTCCGGACGTCGGTATTCTTGCGTCTTTTGATCCAGTGAGTTTAGACAAGGCATGCTATGATCTTATTAAGGATCCGATAGATAATTTGCATCCGGATGTTGATTCTCAGGTGCAGATAGAATTTGCTGAGAAATACAAGGTAGGAGAGAGCAGTTATGAAATCAAAAGCATTTAGTCTTAAAAAGAAGATTAGTCGACTTGAGACCTTGATCCATACATCCATGCTCTTTTCTTCAATACTCGACATAGACGATCTTCTTGATATCGTTCTCCGTAAAGCTGAAGAGGTCATGGATGCTGAAGCATCGTCAGTCTTCAGAATTGACGAGGAAAAAAATGAGTTGTACTTTGTGATTGCACGTGGCACCAGGGGCAAAGAGGCAAAAGAGATCAGAGTCCCAATAGGTAAAGGTATTGTTGGCTGGACTGCTCAACACGGCGAGCCTTTGCTTGTTGCAGATGTCAGTAAGGATCCACGCTGGTTTAAGGGTGTTGATAAGAAGTCCAAATTTGTCACCCGCTCAATCATGGCGGTACCTCTGATTTCAAAAGGTAAGGTCATCGGTGTTGCTGAGGTGCTCAACAAACGCGGCAATAGGAAGTTTAATAAGACTGACCTTGAGCTATTTCAGTCATTAGGTAACCAGATTGCGATCGCGATCGAAAATGCTTCATTGTATAAAGAACTCGATGAGTTATTTCTTTCTTCGATCCGCGCGATCGTTGAAGCCGTTGATGCAAAGGACACATATACGCGTGGTCATTCAGCACGGGTTGTGAAGTACTCACTGATGATCGGTGAAGCACTGGAGTTTGATAAGGAACGACAAAAAAGGCTTGAGGTTTCTGCGATCCTCCACGATGTAGGAAAAATAGGGATTCCAGACCGCATTCTGGGAAAACCAGGCAAGTTGACTTTTGAAGAGTACAATTATATGAAACGCCATCCTGAATTGGGAAGCTCAATAATCGAGCCGATAGCAGAACTAAAAGAACTCATCCCGAATATCCTTCACCATCATGAGCGATATGATGGCAATGGTTATCCAAAGGGGTTACGCGGTACAGAGATACCTTTGTTTGCACGCATTATCTGTGTTGCCGATTCTTTTGATGCGATGACGACTGATCGACCCTATCGCAAACGCAAGAGTATTAAAATCGCCATGCGTGAACTGACCGATAATAGCGGCACCCAATTCGATACTAAACTGGTTTCAGTTTTCATAAAAGAGATACAGGCTAACAATATCCTATAGTACTGAAATTGAAAAATAAAATCATGCCCGCAACACTCGTCGCTTGTTTGGCGAGCATTGTGGTATATTTACTTTCTCTATTCACCCCATTGTGGCTGCCTTTTGAAAG
>JAUWLY010000058.1 GCA_030613445.1 Candidatus Stahliibacteriota bacterium
GGCATTTACTTATACGGTTCACCATATATTGTAGGCAACATTATTCAACGAAATATCGCACAGGGTACATCAACATGGGTATATGGCGGGGGGATTTTTTGTGACGGTACTGAAGCACCTCGCATTGAGGCTAATACATTCATCGGCAATATTACCCAGGGAGCATACTGGAATCACGGAGCAGGCATCTATGTAGACGATAATGTTTCTCCCCTTATTATCGGCAATACATTTGAAAGTGACTCAGCTATTGGTGGTTACTGGAACTATGGTGCTGGTATTTACTGCGATCAGGGATCATACCCGGATATCCGGCATAATATCATACACTCAAATGTTGCAACTGGTGGCGATAGAGGCTATGGAGTTGGTATACATACATATGGTGACTGCCCTGCTTATATATTATCAAACCTTATTTACAATAATATAGCGCAATCCGGTACCTGGAACTATGGCGCAGGGATTCACGTAAATAATGACGCAATGATTTACAACAATACAATTGTAGGTAATAGCTGTATTGGTGGTCGTGGTGGTGGCATCCATATTTATGATTCAACAAACATAATCGCAAACAATATCATAGTAAACAATTCAGCAGGCAATGGCGGAGGCATTGGTGCTTCAACTAATGGTCATGCTACATTGATGAACAATGATGTCTGGAACAACTCAGGAGGTAATTACTATAATATACCACCAGGAGCAAATGATATCTCACAGGACCCTTTGTTTGCTACCGGCCCCCAGGGTGATTATTATTTGAGTCAAACTGCAGCAGGACAACCACAGAATAGTCCCTGTATTGACTATGGTTTTGCCAGTGCCGAAAGTCTGGAATTACACACTTTTACAACAAGAACGGACACTATCTATGATGAAGGTATTGTTGATCTTGGTTACCACTATCCAACTCAACTGTGGGTAAGCATGGATGAACATTGGAACATGTCAGCTAATGGATGTTATTATACGCATCTTCAAGCAAACCCAACATTATCACGAACCGGATTCAAGATCAGTCTATCGATATCTCAAAACATAGATATCAAACTTGACGTATTTGACCATGTCGGGAGACTCATTAAACAACTCCACAGCGGGAGCATTAATAATGGTTATGCCGAATGGATCTGGGCTGGTCAGGATGATCATGGTCATAGAGTGCCCTCAGGTGTGTATTTTATTTTAGCAAGAGCCGGATCAGCAAGAGTATTATCCAAAAAAGTTATTCTCTTGGAGTAACGGAGCAACAAAAATCAAATTTCGAGTGATCCATTGGTCAACAGATATAGCCTACTGGGCCTGAGCTTCTTTCTTTATCTTACGGCTTTTTAAATATGCTACGAGGATAATGATGCAACCAGTAACAGCAATAATTAAAGAAACAAAGAAAATCCCGAGAGCTCCAAAGATCACTCCGAATAGCTTGAATTGACCTATCGCGAGAATGATATCTGGTTTCTCTACATCACCTGCATAACGGGCATTGATAATATAGGCTCCGGGATCATCAATATTGAATTCAAGCAGGGATATACCTGCACGACCACCCATCTTGTAAGTATTATTCATGGAGGGTTGTTGTAAAACTACCTTCTGATCTCCTGCTTTTTCGTAAAAGGTAACGAGTATCTCTGCTGGAAGTGCTTCGCCAGTCATATAGACTTTGCTGTCAATAACACTACGGTATTCATAAAAGATCGTGTATTGACCTGGTTCACTTAATTCTATTTCATGCATACCAGGAACCACAACCTGGATTTTCGGCGCTGGTTCTTTTATCTGTTTAAAGAGAAAAACAACAAATAGTATAAAACCAATAATACCTATAATACCAAGAACAGAACCTAATATATATTTTTGACGAACTCCTGTCTTTGTTTTTGCCTCCATATATACTCCCTTCTGCGATACCTTTCTATAATCAATGCATTATTTGCATTATCATTTTTTCTTGCTGAATTGCTGCTCCCAATCGATCTTGGCAGTAAGCTGCATGACTATAAAAAGCGTGATAATACATAATATAGTTATCGCCAAACCCGTGTAACCAGTGAGGAAAAAGGTGTATGAGAAAAGCACCAAGTATACGAACTGCGAAATCCCCGTTTCTAAAAAGGCAAACTTGGCACCCACTATTAATCGCATATAGGATATCACCAGGAATATTGAAACCACAGAAGAAATCAGCAGCGAAAGATGGATATCAACGTGATCAACTAGATATGCCAGGAGTAGATGGAAGCTGAAGTATGCCGCAGCAACAAAGAAGAAGTTCACAGGATGTATTCTAACCTCATTTAAGGCTGTTATGATAAACATCAAGAAGAAGAATAGAAATAAAGAAATCGGTGCGAAAAAAGTAACCTTACTCACAAAAGGACCTGGATTGACTCTATGCGGCATGGCGATGCTAATCTGAATACCAGAGATCAGATCATCGTACTCCCAACTTAACTGCCAGCCTTTGTCCTGCCTCATCTTCTGTGTCGGGGACACACTGTTATCTGAGAAATCAATCTTGTCGAAATCTGTTGTCATGGTGAGTTTGAAATTGCGTATATGTGATACTCCACTGCCAAATACATACCACCACTCATCCATACCCTGCGACCCATAGGCAATCCTAAACTTCTTGGTCTGTCCTGGTTCAATCCTGATTTTCTGCACAATCCTGCCATTTGCAGGCTTAATATCCCTCATTTTCTCGCCATCTATGGACAAAGAGAAATTGTCATAAAGACCATCTATGGTTGGAAATGCATACTCGAAATAGAAAATGCGCTGGACACCAGTGTTGTTCATGACTGCATACAAACCGTTGAAATTGACTTTGTACACTGAATACCAGAGCAGTCCCTTTTTTCGATGTTCAAGCTGCAAACCCACGTCTATATCACTCGCTTCAACAGTCACCGGGTGATCAAATGTTTCCACCCTCGTCTCAATGATAGTCTCTGAACCAAGTACTGTCTTGACTTTTGTTTCTTTCTTTGTTTGATAATAAATGCATGGTGCATTCTGCATCTGAACAGTGCCCCAGAGTTGACCCACTGCGCTTCTGAGCTTTGTATCCTGCTCATGAGTTCGCGCAGTTGTAACACCACCTAGTATCATCCAAGCAATGCTTGTACAGATAAAGATGAAAATAAGCGCTGCAATATTTCGCTTCATATAAGTATCCTCCTTGAATTATTATACAGACGAACTGGATTAAAATTTCATACCAAATGAAATTCTTACATCTTGCTGAGCAGTAAAAGTATCTCCGCTGCCAGCGAATAACCTCCACGAAAGACCAAGTCCAGTATAAACATCAAATAAGAAATGCGAAAAGGAAAGCAGGCTATAGCCTATTCCGATCGAAGGCATAAGACCAAATCTTTGCTGTATTTCTATGTTATTCGATACCGGGTCGGTCCAAAAATAATCGAGCCCAAAACACAACCCAAGATATGGGCTTGAACCAAATGATTTGCTCTTGCGTCGCGGTAAAACACCGCCAAATGGACGCCAATTAATACCTGCTAGTAGATGAGAATAATATGAATTTTGCTCATCTGGGAAAGCGAATGCGGGTTTCAGAGATATTGATATATATTCTCTCACATCATATTGATAGTCAAAACACAATCCCTCGTATCCGAATTTAGATGCATCTCCAAAAAAACCAGCACCGATCATCAAGGCGTGCCTATACTTCAACCTTTTTCGTGCCCAGGCGAAATCAGGTGTTAAAAAAACGATGGTAATCAATGATAACAGCATTAATATCTTCCCTGATCTGATTACCCAAAGGGTGCTGTGAGTAGACGACAGCGTAACTGATGAATCGTAAGCCATCAAGATTCATCCCAACCCGAAAGCACTGCCATTAACCACCATACTGCATTACCTTTTTGTTCACAACTCTCATATGTTGTATGACCTGCCTCGTTACCGTGGAAATGAGGATGTTCAACAGGTACAGGAGTTCCACTATAATCATAAGTAGCTTGATCCCATTCCTGTGCATTTGCGTCATAATACCAGGCGTCAAGATCCGCAAAATCAAAAAGGATCTTATCGTTATCACTGCAAAACTGCCTGATCTCTTGATTTCTTTGATACCGATTATAACCATCTGCACCGGTTCCCTGCGCATTACCCGTCATATATATAAAAATGACATCGGGGAATTCTTGTTCAAGAGTTGAGATGGAATCAAGGTAGGCATCAACCTCTTCAGCTGAATAATAATCCATTTGGCAACACCATGACCACATTGAGAGGTTTATATCCGGGTTATTGTCAAGAACCGCTCTGGTGTAGCCCATACCTTCTGATGTTTGCCAGTATAGCTCTGGGGTTATATAAGTTTCACTTTCTTGCCCATCAAATATGCAAAAGGCGTTCGCTTCAGTTGGTAAGAAGCTGCTGCCGATTGCTACACTGTACGTAGGTTCTGCTGCCTCGATCCTGTTAAGCCCGGTCGTTAACTGGCTACCATGCGAGGTGTGGGCATAGTGCAGCTTCAGATTTATAATTACTGAATCTATCCATTCAGTAGGGATATCAGCAAGTGCAACATTATTATGATTCACTGTGTAGGTACCTTCAATGATTGTCGCATTCGAATCTTCATTCGAACAGGTAATCCACGTTACGCAGCACACAGTGATGAGTATCACTATTAAAGAATTAACTTTCTTCACTGTTAATCTCCTTATTCAAAAACATACAAAAAAAGCATACAAATATCCAAACCTTACTTGTTGTTTTCCACCTCATTAATCATCGTTCTTATCTCTTCCGCCTCAGGGTGCTCGGGATAGACTTCAAGAGCATGTTTGAAGTAAGGAACAGCCTTTTCCTTTTCACCTGAGTAGAAATATGTTGCTCCAAGATTTACCAAAGCTGGCATATAATCCGGGTCATGTTCAATAGCTTTTTCAAAACTGCTGATCTCCTTTTCCCGCCATTGTTGCTCATTAGTCTGATTGAATTTGAAGCGATATACCATACCGAGTAGATTATATCCTGTTGCCGATTTTGGAGCTATTTGGACCCCTTGCTGATACAATTCAATCGCCTTATCGTATTGACCTTGTTCAAAACATTGTGCCCCTTGCTCGAAATACTTCTCGGCACTTTTTTGTTGACCGCACGATACGAGTACCAAGACCATTAATGATATTAACAGAATCCTCATACTACCTCCTTTGCTAGGATTCACCATACTAATTCTATCGACTTACTGGTCCAAGTCAATGACTACCCCATTGCCAGTAAATATAAGGGAATATCGGTATCGGCAGCGTGACAGTTTCACGCGCTTCAGAAAAATAAAAAGTCAGCGATGTTGTTTCAATGCGCATGTTCCTAAGAAATCCCCACCGGCACTTAAGAAATGGAGCCACACGAAAACCATATGCAAACTGATACTTTCTTGGCACATTGTCCAAATAGACAAAGGTTGTACCGTAAGAGCCAGTACCATGGCATGAGAGCCATTTAGTAATACGCCAGTCTATACCTAATGATATATCTGGACTCAGTAAATTTTCAAAGACTTGACCATAATATTCAGGACGATTGTCATTTTCAAGGAGTAAGTATTCTGAAAAAGTTCCACCTAATGAAACATGGAGTCGTAAGCGCTTCAATATGAGCCATGACGCATTGATGCGGTTGTACCAGTTGTGCCCTTTACGGACAACGTGAAGCGTATCATATCCATCGATGAGGTCTATCTCCTTACGTAAATATTGATACATTGTCTCATAAGCAAGGGCTGGTCTAATGCCATTCTTTCTGGCAAGACCAAATCTGAAATTAAAACTCGGTACACCGCCGAGCCAGCATTCTATATCGAGCTCAGCAGTCATCCAATCAGTTATCCCCCACCACATCCAGCCAGGGGTCAGACCTAATACCGGGAAATTATATGCCCACTCACCTTTATGAAAAGTGTAGGCTGTATATGAATCAAGTGGATGGAGCATCCTTTCTGTAAGCAACGATCTGTCAAGATCCTGTCCATACGCACCAGAGATAATTGAACACAGCAGCAACGCCATGAGCAATACGCTAATCCTTATTCTAAAATCGCTTAACTCCATATGCAATTACACCTAAAAGTGAATATGATGCAGGATACATAATCTCATGCTGCATTATTAAACCTCCTTTAATCCCCAAATCTTGGGTTAACGATATTACTGTAGAGTGACCCGAAAGTATAAGTCAATCCAATACTCGAAAAGTAGTCATACTGCGTCGCTTGCTGCCTTATCTTCAGGATAATTTCCTCGGGCGTTAAATCCCTTTTTGGCAGTGAAATGCGATCATGTATCCAGGATCCATGCCCACTCACGCTCATTGAAAATCCTTTTATCAAATGCAAGGAGAGTCCACCAAAGAGTGTGACCCGATTCTTAGTGAAATCATGGAAATAGTGAAAACCTGAGAGCGTAGTACTTACTGAACCCCATGGTTGTTTCGTATCCAATGTGGCTGAGATAGATTCATGAAACAGTTTTTCTTCAGTCTTATCATATATGGTTTCTTCGACGTAGTTATTGTAAACATAACCGATTTTGTATTTTATGCGTAATTCCCTCCGTGTGGACTGGGAATACGGAAATATGTTGTACTCAAGCGCTGGATAGATAAAGAATCCAATATCCTTATTCCCATATGTTGACGAGTATATATCATAACCAGCTGCTGTTGACCAGTGTTCAGTAATGCTCTTTACAATAAAAGTACCGGCTCCATAGCCCTTTGTCACACTCGATATCGTGGTTGTATCATCGATCTCAAAGCGGTTTCTGTCATAATCGTAATATGCTGACGTTTCAAGTTTCCATTCATCAGTAATCCTGGACGCTGACACGGTTGCAAATGTTGAAATATAGCTGCTCAACTGTTCACACCGTAAATAAGTGTGTACACTTGTGCTGAATACCCAATTATTCCATCTATCAACCGCAACCATAGGTCGTGTCTTTTCTATCGATGAAATCTCGATATCATCAGCAATCGCAGTCTTTGCAATATATCTCATGAGTCCGAGCTTCATTTTCTGAACGAGTGCTTTCCTGATTCTATCCTCGCTATCCTGAGTTTCCGATACAAAACAAAGCGTATCATTCTTCCCCTCGAACCTCTGCTGTCCAATGAAAGTAAGGGTATGTTCAATACCTTCACTTGCTGTCTCGCGCGTTGTTATTAATATATGAACATCAGCAACTGCTCTATCTATAGCATGGTTAACAAAAGGTATCTCTTGCTTGATAAACTTCAAATCGCAGTCTTCACAGTCAATATAAACAGCAGGAGCAATTGTGAGCGAATCACCTGATTCTTCTGAGAACGCGAGAGAAATAAACATGAGTACGCCTACAGCACTGAGTGTACACCTTAAATACTTCATATACTCCTTATCGACGTGTTCCGACTACGATATTAGGTTCCACACCGAGTTGACGTGCCTTTGCAGGTATCGACAAATCGGCTGACGAATAACTGGCGATATATCGTAATCCTGCATGATCGAGCATAGCTTTCAGCTCTGGTATTGTATAGCAACGTATAATTTCGTTAGCATGATAGCCTGATTCTGATTTAGGTTTTATGATTGTTCCATCTTTTTGAATAATAAAAGCGGTTCCTTGATATGTATTAGTCTCGTGATCAAACCATGTTTCATTCAGTTCCCAGCCATCTTCTATTTGTCGCCAGGTTTTTGTACGCTTCCCCGCCTGTTTTCTGGTAACAAGCATCATGAATATCTTTCCCTCTGATTTAAGCGCCTGTCTGATTGAACTCAGTAGTTTCTGATTTTCCTCATCACTAAAAAAACCAAATGTACCGCTAAGTATCACACATATGTCAAACTCAGAATCGTATTTGATAGCGCGCATATCACCAACAGTAAAAGTATTGCTAAGGCTATTTTCTTTGAATTGTTTTTTCGCATATTCAATTAACGATGGTGCAATATCAATTCCAACAACCTCATAACCTTTTTGAGCGAACACTTTGGCCTGGTCACCACCACCACACCCTAAATCGAGCACCCGGTTTCCAGGTGATAGCTCACATACATGTTCAATAAAGTCGACCAATTTCCTGTCCCATTCAAAAATTCCAGGTATTTTATGTCGGTCTGTTATACGCCAGTAATAAGCCCAGAAATCATTCCAAGATTTTTCCATGATTTTTAGCACAGTAATCCTTCCTTACAGAATAAATATTATTTCACTAATAAAAGTTCCATGTAACTTGCTCCGTTGACAGGATTATAGCGATATGGCTTTATCTTCTTGAAACCGAGAGATTTATAGAGTGATATAGCTGTTCTCATCGTATCAATAGTATCCAATCTCATATGTTTGTACCCGATAGCGCGCGCTATCTCAATTATTCTAACTGACATCGCCCGTCCGATTCCTTTGCCGCGGAAGTTCGGTCGCACATACATCCTTTTCATCTCGCAAATTCCTTGTCCGAGTTTTCTCAAACCAGCGCAACCTGCAATACTTTTTCCATAAAAAGCCAATAACAAACAACCGTCAGGTACGGCATACTCACCAGGTAACTTAGCTAATTCCTTTTCAAAGTTCTGAAAATCCAGATTAAAGCCCAATGATTTTTCATATTCCTTAAACAGCTCCCTAATGCAATCAAGATGTTCCGTTGATTCAACTTGAATAAGTTCAATCACAGATCACTACCTACAACTTTTGACAGACTAATTCGCCGCTGCCAATCGGTACAACCAATGCGTCAACGCGCATATCATCAAGTACATACTGAACCATATTATCAAGTATTTCTTTGTGACTGATCACATTATCGGCAACTAAAATACCCCCACTAACCATATTTGATACCACCTTTTCATAACAATCTTCATAAACTTCTTTTTCAGCATCAAGAAAACAAAAAGATACATCCTTATAACTATCCAGGTACTCCCGGGCATCACCCTGGACTAGTTCTATGTATCTATCTACACCAGCTCGCTCAAATGTCTCATGTGCGAACCGCGCTTTTTCTTCAATAATCTCAAATGTTGTTAATTTTCTGTCGAGTTTCATGCATGCTAAGGCTATCCAAAGTGCAGAATACCCCCCACTTGTTCCAATTTCTAAGTATGTACCCTCTGGTGCGCTTGCTGCCAGAAGAGCAAGGAATTTCCCAGTCTCTGGTGGTATCTGTCGCAAACGTTGCATTGGTGGCGTATTTTCCTTATTTTGTTTCTGACTTAACTTCTCTAAATACGACATTCTTTCTTTTATTGCCTTGGGAATATTATGGAACATTGTCAATCGATTAAACCACGGTTTTTCAACCGTTTGAGTTCCCAAGCTGCAAAATCCTCAGTCGGATGCACGATTTCAGCATCAGGCTTTTTTTGTAGTTGTACTGCATCAGTGGTGCATCCTGTCACACACAATCCGCAACCAATACATTTTTCACGATCAACAATAGCAATCCCATCCTCTTCTCTGATAGCATTGACCTGACACCGTTCAATACATATACCACATCCCGTACATTCCTCAAAGTCAACAACTGCATAATAATTAGCATAAGCGACTGATTCTGCGATCCCATAATCAGTAATGCCTCGCAGTATACCACAGCAGCAACCACAGCAATTGCAGACATAATAAATGTCCTTTGCTGTATTACTCACGGTGTGGACTAATCCTACCTCTTCAGCCTTATCAAGAATTCCCAGAGCCTCTTCTTTGGAAATAGTATTAGGATGAACAGGACGCAGGACCGGGGAAAAATTAACACACATCTTGACCGGAAAATCGCACTTACGGTTTTCAAGAAGGTCTTGTTGCACACGACAGATGCAATCACGCACACGAAAAGATTTACACGCCTCAAGCATTGCCCGAACATCATCATAAGGTAGCACGTGTTCAGACTTCACGCTACCGTGCGCTGGTATAACACGGTGCAATGCAGGTTGAGGTCTCATAATACCTATTGCACCACCATCAGCCATGTAATCCTCACAAAGATGGGCAAATTCATGGTCCATTTCGTCAACAAAGGCTTCGAAGATACCCACAATAAATGGCGCTAATCTGAAACGAAATTCGCGGTCCTTTTTTGACAACCACACAAAACCCCGTTTAGCTAATGCCATGAGTCTTTTCTGTACAACATCTGCTTCCAAACCGATCTGCTCAGCAATTACCGCGGCAGTCTCCATGGTGCCGGTAAGACAAGACGCAAGCCGTGCCTCGTCTTCGGAAAACATCTTCTGCAGCATCGGTATCTCAATATTCGAGGGTGTCCGCGGAAACCCATTCGGTAACTTATTTAAGGCGTCAGCAAGTTTCTCGAAAACTTCATCCGTCATCCACTATCCTCATTAAATAATTCACAAGCTATTATACAATAGGTGAAGCCCGAGTCAACTGTAGGTATCATAGATCGAGATACCAGATGAGCATAATTTCGTGTCCGACCTTGGGATGTCCGGCATATGCGTAACGGTTGATTTCACCCAGTCGACAGCCCTGTTTTGCATAGAATCGACAGGCTGGCACATTCACATTCTGGGTCTCAATCTTCAGCTGCCTGCACCCCTGTTCTTTAGACCAGTTTGCTGCGTGATAAAACAACTCTGTCCCAATTCCAGAGCGCCTGAAATCAGGGTGTACACGGATATCCCATAATACTGCAAGGTCTTTGCGACCAGCCAACATGTGCACGCCAGATGTGTTAAAAGCTACAACCGCACCTCCAACATGCTGATTTTCACATGAGGCGATAAAAAATCCCCAATTACTGACGTCAAAACGCTTGGGCCATCGTTTGGGTCGTTCACTCTCCTCACAATCGTCATAATCCTTTATATATGGACGTTCAAGCTTTTTCTCACGCAGTTTGATACCACCGAGTCCATCATTGATTAAATCGAGTTGGAACACTGATGTAACCTCGAATGCAATCGGGATTTCTGCATACTGAGAAAGCATATCAGCGCTGACCTCTTTTATTTCAATGGGCATATTTAAATCTCCTTCAAGCCTCTCATTTTCTCGATTACGTCAGTACATTAGTCCAATTCGCTTCCCTGTCTTTTTTTTCCAAATACCTCCTAATTATAACCAGGTACTGTTTTAAGGTCATTGAAAAACAAATCCTTGTCTTCTTTCTTCTTAATTTGTTCCCCAGCTTCCTTTGCTAACTTGATGTACCTCTCGCAATCTGACTTATCTCCAACTACAGCGTGCGCTCTTGCCATTGCTTCATAAGCAAAAGCAATATCGAAATCTCCAATATTGTGCTCTTTGCAGATATCCAAACACCTCCCAGCATGATATAATGCTGATTGAGGTCTGTTCAGAACCGAATATACGCGGGAAATCTGCCATTCACCGCGCTCAAATTCAACAGGTGTGCCAATCTCACCCCAGTGAAAACGAGAAGCATGA
>JAUWLY010000024.1 GCA_030613445.1 Candidatus Stahliibacteriota bacterium
AGCCAGTATAGGCTGTATCAGCATAACAAGTAGCTGAGTTATTCCCCGTATACCCAACCGCGATATCGCGATGCCAAAATGCGTCAAGGCAATCCTCATTGACGATCATCCAATGGTCAGGCGGAAAATAATCCTGCGTCTCAAAACTCTCAGTCCATGCGGCATGTAGAGATAATATCATTATTAACATAATACAATTGTATTCATCAATGAAAAGAGGTCAAGAGAAGCGTAAAGCGTAGTGAGTAGGGCGTAAGGCGTGATAAGAGTGACGGAGTATCGGTGTACCGGTGAAACGGAGAACACACTCTGTTGAAGACAAGAGGGAAATGGCACTGCCGTGCGGGACTGGTTGCTTCGCAACGGTTATGGTTCACTAGCGTGAACGGTTATGGCACTGCCGTGCGGTCCCTGAATTTCTAACGCTTCAAACGCTATTAACGGTCTAAACGATCTAAACGTCTTTTAATAACCTAATAACTTAATTACTTAATAACTGTTTTTCTCAATTACTGCTTTACGAGTTACTCAATAACCAATATTTTTACTAAGAACCAGGCTTGACAACCAATAAAAGATGTGTAGAATAGCCCATGCCGAATAAAGTGGTCATACGTTTTCTAGACGGTCGGATTGAACGCGGTTATACTGCTGATTTCCAACCCCATAAGGAGATATTCCACCTTGTTGTAAAAGGCGAGGGACAAGACAGGTCTTTAGCAATCAAGATGGCTAATCTAAAAGCAGTTTTTTTCGTCAAAGAGTTACACGGCATGGACAAAGAGCGGCCTGTAGTAAAGAGGAGTTTCACTGACCTAAAGGATCAGAAACTACTCGGCAAGAAAGTTGAGGTAGAGTTTACAGATGGTGAGATTCTGAGTGGTATAACGCTTGGATATTCACCGCAGCGCCGTGGTTTTTTCTTTACGCCGATTGATCCGGAGAGTAATAATGAACGAATCTTCGCAATTTTAAGCGCGGTAAAGGATATACGCTTCCATGACTAAACCAATAGGTGAAGTAGACCTTCCGGGCATCGAAAAATTTGGCTCAGGAAAAGTACGCGAGATATTCGATCTCGGTAATACATTTCTCATTGTGGCCACGGACCGGATATCGGCTTTTGACTATATCCTCCCGACCCTGATACCTGATAAAGGTAAAATCCTCAGTAAATTATCAGTATTTTGGTTCAAAGAAACAAAATACATAATGGAAAATCATTTCATCACTGACCAGGTCGATGAATACCCGGATGAGCTGAAGAAATATAGAGATATCTTGGTTGATCGCTCAATGCTTGTCAAAAAAGCAAAACCACTAGATGTTGAGTGTGTCGTGCGCGGTTATATTGCAGGATCTGGTTGGAAAGATTATCAAAAAACCGGTCTTATCGGCAGTATTAAAATAGATGATCTAAAGCAGGGAGATAAACTCCCCTATCCGATGTTCACGCCGGCAACCAAAGCACATAGCGGACACGACGAGAATATCAGTTATGAACAGATGAAAGAAGTCGTGCCTGAACACGATGCTGAATTCATAAAAACAAAGAGCATCGAGCTCTACAATTTTGCACATGACTATGCACGCGAACGCAATATTATTATTGCCGACACCAAATTCGAATTCGGCAGACTCGATAACCGGCTAATTCTCATTGACGAGATCTTCACGCCAGATTCCAGTCGCTTCTGGAACCCTGAGTTGTACAAACCCGGTGGTTCCCAAGCTTCATTTGATAAACAGTTTGTGAGAAACTATCTCTTGAGCACAGACTGGGATAGAAACTCGCCACCCCCAGAACTGCCTCCAGACATCGTCGAAAAAACATTTGCACGTTATAAAGAAGCACTGGATAGGATAGTAAAAAGCATTTAAGATTTTAGAATTAAGATTTTTCTAACCTAGTAGATTCAGGAAAAGTCGGCATAAGCAGTAAACACCACACAGTCTATTTAACAAGTATAAATTTCTTTGTGTCTGTATAGGTCCCCTCGGCTACAAATCTACAGAAGTATACACCAGCTGCTGCTTTCCGATTTTTGTCATCGAGACCATTCCATATGATTTTGTGCACGCCTGGTTCTACTATACCGTCTTCAAAGAGCTTCACGCGCCTGCCACAGACATCGTATACTACGAGCTTTACATTTTGGCGTTTTGGCACACTATAGGTGATGAATAAGTTTTTTATAAAAGGCACTGGATAAACCTGGAAACTAATGAACGACATTTGAGTCTTATTTTCATTAATACCCACTTGCGGGGTGAAACGGTAAACATTTCCTTTTATCGGCGGTGCATACCCGAATGGATACACAATCCAGCGGTCACCGAATTGCGGCGCAGGCACTGAATTGGAAAAACCTATTCGTTCACCACAAAGCATGAGCCAACAATCAGTAACACGGAGCGTATCTGAAGCAGTACCTCCGGCAAAGTGCTCACGAAAACACCAGCCAAACGCACTATCAGGATTCTGGATAATGCTATATGGCTTATACGGAATGGTATCACCATAATCCGAATCACTTACAAGAAGCGTCAATCCGCCATTAGCATGACTTACCCAATCAAGCTGCAGCCGTGAGCCACGATATGCCCACCAGGTTCTGGGACCTGGACCGCGAAGGGTTATTGAATCTTGAGGATAAGAACCTATTACCACAAACACAGAATCATTTCTGAAGTTTGACATCGAAATAATATCATTGGTTTGTGTTGCTACACCCATCGAAAAACCGTCTATGATCGCTGAATAATCATCAATACCAAGAGCTTGACTACCGAAAATATAACCATCTTTCAGACTATACGTATCAAGTACTGTTACTCCAGTATTAGAATCTGTGATTTCATAAATATATTCCGGGTAATAATAAGTTTCGTTCAGCAAGGTACGATACTGCAGGAATCTTAATTCATAGGTATGCCCTGTAATATTCTGGGGCTGATGTATAAATACTGCAAGATCTACGCAATTATTCAAACCAATGATTTGATTCACGGGACCACCGGGAATCTGATTTAATAGATATACATAAACTGTCTCAGCAATAGTGAATTCCTCATCGGCTGTTTCAACTATTAATGTTCCCGCACCATTCCGATAAGGAACAGTATTCCACGTATATACACTGTCATTTGGTTCATTAGCGGCGATCGTCTGGAAGGTCGTATCATACTGACTCTTAAAATAGATATTGATAAGCAGCGAATCATGGAACTCTGGATCACGCGCAAACCAGATTATATCATAATCACCAGAAACTGTCTCCCCACTAAGAGGTGCCAGAAGATTGAAAAAAGGCGGCGAATTCCCAGGATTGTCAATCATAAAAATATCGTCAGAAATATCACTGCCAAAGGTTAGTGAATCATAAACCCCAATTAAAATTCTATAGCATACACCATCTGGCCATAATGCTGAATTCCAACTGAAAGTACCAGTATTACTCTGACCAATCGCTATTGTATCAGTGCCAATATCCGATTTAAGGAATAGGTCTATCTGTAGAGGATTTGGTGTAACAGAACTCGCAGAATAGGTAATATTGTAGGTTCCGGCAATAACCTCGCCACCGTTAGGGCTTATCACATTAGCAATGTGCCAACCTGTTTCATAACATATCTGTGCCTTATCTGCTTTATATTCCAAATCAGAGCTCGGAGGTAAAGTATCACTGCTGGCAATCAAGACCCAATCTATAATTATACTATCTCCAGGCGCAAAAGTATTGAAAGGACCACTCGATATCACTATCCGCTGGTCATCGGGAAGCGGCCAGATTGTGTCATATGGCGCATAAACACCAGTCTGAAAATCGTATCCTGCCATAGTTAAATACCACTCTCTGTCCAAATCAGGTTCACTACCAAGAGTGAATATTTTGAAACAAGAAAGTGAGCACGGTGTCAGTAATTTGAAACCCAACATACCTGGTCTCCATGGTGGGCTACCTGGTTCTATTTGTTCTTGCCAGCCATAAAATAATTTTCTTGATAAATCAACACCACATCGATCATTACCAGTTGCTCCTTCATTACCGATATCAAAATCCATAGTTATCCCTAAATACACATCATTAATCGTGAACGTTGTGTCGTTTTTTACAATGTATTTGAAAAACACAACATCATTTGTCCAATCAATAGGAAAAACAAGTGTTTTCTGGGTTACTGTGACGCCAAGAATCATGAATGAATCGGGGAAATGTGCTAAAGAATCAAAATCATTATAGATCGCGTAACCGTCCTGAACTGATACTGGAGTAAATGGATAGTTGTAATCCGTTGAAAAATAGACATGCCATTGAGGATCATTGGGATTTGAATAGGCAATACCAGGTGCGTATTCTACTGCAGCATTAAATGGTTGATAGCCAATTGTTACTACAGTATCGCCATTCGGTTTAATGCCGCCTACATCAAATCCAGCACCAAAGATATAATTATGTCCTGACCCTTTAGGCCAGAAGCCGCCAGCCGAAACCTCTTCTGTCTGTCCGAATATACCATAGTTACTTATTGCGAGTTCCCACTGATTGCAATCATGGTATCTGATATCCCAATCTGCCCGAAGTGAGTTACAGAAAATAATAACAATTACGAGATTTTTGAGTGCTCCCATTACCACCTCCGTCATTATTATAGATAAGCCATCATTAGTGTCAAGAGAAGACGATACCATACAGTATTCGACAATCTATAATCTAACCGTCCTCAGACCTATACCTACTACCGCGTTGAATACAAAAAACAAAAAAAGCGTAAAGACAATACCCAGAATCGGGATGAAAATCACTGCGGTTATCAAAGCGCCGAGGCTCGAACCGATCAGGTCCACGCTGTAGACACTGCCGGCATTCGTTCTCTTTAAAAGAGCCATACTAAGCGGGAAGTGCAGGCCGCCCACGAAACCGCCAAAAAAGATCAAGAATGAAATCAAGAGGGTTGTCCCTGGTATTTTCAGGATTGAAACGAGCAGTATCACCGCAAAATAAAGAGCCATTATGAACTCAACATTGGACAGGATCTTTGTCGTGCTTCTCCTGCAAAGCATCGACCTCATGTAAAACAACGTACCCAGTGCAAGACCGAGCATATAAAACGCAATAATCGCACCTATCCAGGAATAAATATAGCCGTAATATATCTGAAAAAGAATTATTAGAATAACCTCGGCAGAAATTTCACTTGCACCGATAGTAAATACTGATAGATAAATAATTGCCCGGCGCCTGAAAAAAAATAGAGCCGGGATAAGAAACAAGAGAAACCAAAAGGGATTTATATTGAACAACCTAATAAACATACCACGGATATTTTCCGAAAGCACACCACCCCAAAGAATCATAGTGAAATAGTAGCAGACTGGCTTGAGGTCGGTATTCAAAACTCCATAAGATGTTTCAACCCTTTTTTTGAGATAGGTCATCTTTTCCGCGGTTAGGTTATAGTCAAAATAGTATTCATTAACATATTGTAATACCAGATTTCTCTCAGCACTTCGTTCCTTTAAAATATTAACAACATTGCTCAGGGTTATTTCGTGATCACTAGCTAGAAAAGTCGTTTTAGCCGCCGGGAGAATCAGAATATGTTCAAAAGACGTATTCAATGACTGTGCTATAGTACTTAGAAGCTGACCGAATAAAGGACTGATAATATCGGGTGGAGCATTGATGCGAATTGATAAGATGCCCTGTTTATCGAGAACCCGTTTGGTTTCTTCAAAAAACTCAGTTGTATAGAACCTGTTGATCTGGGCGTTTACTGGATCAGGCAGGTTTATTATCACCACATCATATTTTTTCTTTGTCTTCTTGATGTAGAAGCGAGCATCGCCAGATACCACAGACACATTCTCAAGGCTATCAAGGGATTCACCCGTGTAAAGCTCAGCCATATGAATGAGAAGCGGATCGAGTTCAAGATATGTTAGCTGACGCGGCTGGTGTTTTAATATCTGTTCAAGACAACCACCAACACCGCCACCCACGAGCAGAACATTCTCTGGTTTATCATGGAGAAGTAAAGGATAGTGCACTGCTTCTTCGTTGGAATACAGGTCAGGATAAGAAAAATCATATACACCATTAGTGTAGAAATTCACCTGAGTGCCAGACTTGGTAACGGCTATCATGCCATATTTGGACTCACGTAGACCGATCAGGTCCTGACCAGGCATCTGCGCGCTTCGGAAAAATCTTTCAATACGATTAATCTCGATAAAAATAAAAAGCAGGAGCAGGGGAAGGATCAAGAGCTTTTTCTTCTCAATAATAATGAACGCACAGGCGAATAACAAACAGATCACGAGCAAGAGTGTACCATAGGTTGGAAGGATCTGAATCAGAATAAAAGACACCACGATACCACCGCAAAAAGAACCGATACCTTCATATAGATATACTCTTTCTGGTTCTAGCAACTTTGAAGCAGCCGGGAAAAGTGCACCAAAAACAAGACAGGTCGGAGCGAGGGAAACAAGGGACACCAGAATGACCTTGCCAAGACTGATCACCTCACCAAACGGCAATGAGAAAATCTTCAGCGCAAACCTGATAAAGGTAATGGAGAAAACCATGAATATGCTCAACATAATGAGCAATATAGAATAGGTCACCTTATTCGATAATCGTATTTTCAACTTCGAGAACACAAAGCTGCCGATACCAGCCCAGACCAGCCAGAAACATAGCAGAATCCCGGAGATAAGCTCATAACCACCAAACAGAGCAATACCTTCACGTATCATCAGGGTCTGGGCTATCACCGCCGCGATACCGGAAAAGAAAACTGCCCACTTTATCCTCTTCACATAATAAGTGTAGGGAGAATTGGTGAAATGTCAAATGTAAGAACTGAAATGGTTGTCGCCGAGCATTGACTTTATTGTTTTTCTGAATAAAATTATTAAAAGGAGAAAGATATGTCTGGACATTCAAAATGGGCGAAAATAAAGAGAAAAAAAGCGAGTGCTGACGCAAAACGAGGCAAGGTCTTCACGAAATTAATAAGGGAAATAACCATAGCCGCAAGACGCGGTGGAGGTGAGCCCAATGCCAACCCGAGACTCCGTTCAGCAATTGACTCAGCCAAATCACTGAACATGCCAAGTGAAAACATCAACCGTGCAATAAAACGCGGCATTGGTGAGCTCGAAGGCCAGACTTTAGAAGAAGTAACCTATGAGGCATATGGTCCAAGCGGTGTCGCAATCCTGATCGAGGTTGTAACTGATAATCGCAATCGAACCACTGGAGAAATCAAACATGTGCTGTCCCGACACAATGGCAGCTTGAGCAACCAGGGTTCTGTTGCCTGGCAGTTTCAAACCCGGGGCATCATAATTATTGAGCAGAATAAGTACGATGAAGATACGATAATATCCTACGCATTAGATGGCGGTGCTAGTGATGTGAAAACTGAAGATAACACCTACCAAATCATTACGTCGACTGACAAATTCTCCAAAGTAAAGGATATTCTGGAGAAAAACAATGTCGAGACGATCAGTAGTGAAATCGCTAAAATCCCTCAAAGTACTGTAGCTTTATCAGAAAAAGAAGCGGAAAAAGCTCTGAAACTATACGGGTTGCTTGATGATCTTGACGATGTTCAGCATGTTTATGCAAACTTCGAGATCTCCGACGCCCTGATGGAAAAAATCTCGGCTGAAGGTTGAAAGTCATAGGCATAGACCCGGGACTCAGCGCAACAGGTTATGGCATTATCGAAGATAATAAGTGCATTAGTGCTGGTACGATAAGATCAAAAGAAAAAGATGGCCACACCAAAATTCTGGAAATATGCAAGACAATCCAACATTTGCTCGATGTTCATAAACCTGATATGGCCGTGCTTGAGAAGGTGTTCTACCACAAAAACATCCAGACTTTAATGAAATCATCTGAGTTACGTGGTGCAATCATCCTTACTTTGCTCGAAAATGAAATGCCATTGTCTGAGTATGCAGCAACCAAGATAAAATTAACAACAACTGGAAATGGTCGAGCATCCAAAGAACAAGTAAGGTACTTCATTGAAAAAATTTTAACGGGTGACAAGAAGCATGTTTCCAACCATGCAACTGATGCCCTTGCTATTGCCTATACAGCAATCCAGAAAATGAAGGAAATGAGATGATCGGCAGACTGCAAGGCAAAGTGGTAGAGAAATCACCACCCTTTCTTATACTCGACGTTTCCGGTATTGGTTTTGCTGTACACACTTCATTACCGACCTTTGAAAAAATACAAGAAACCCAGGAGATTACGCTCTATACCAAATGCCTGTTCAAAGAACCAGAGGCATTCATCTACGGCTTTCTCAGCCGCAGCGAGCTAAAAATGTTCCTGGATTTGATATCAGTATCCGGTGTGGGACCTAAATCAGGACTCAATTTCCTATCAAGATTCTTACCCGAGGAGATATCCCAGGCGATTGAAGACGAGAATCTTGAATTATTGTCATCGGTTCCCAAAATTGGTAAAAAACTTGCCAGCAAGATACTCCTTGAACTCAAGGGTAAATTGAAATTCGTGGGAGAATCAGGAACCTTCAGCCAAGCAGTGAATGCGCTATGTTCACTGGGACTCAGCCGCAGTGAAGCAGTGAATCGACTCAAGGGAATACCCAAGGACCTCGGTCTCGAGGAAATAATTAAACAAGCGTTGAGGAAATGAAATGGAAAAACCTTTAGACAGTGAGCTACTTAAAGGTGAGGAAATTTATGAGTTAACTTTAAGACCAAAAAATTTGAACGAGTTTGTCGGGCAGAAAACTATTGTAGAAAACCTGTCCGTGTTTATCGAAGCCGCTAAGAAAAGACACGAACCAATTGAACATATCCTTCTCTTTGGACCGCCCGGTCTCGGCAAAACTACACTTGCCCATATCATTGCCAAAGAAATGGAAGCAAATATCTACCCTACTGCTGGGCCTATCCTTGAACGACCTTATGATCTTGCCGGCATCCTCAGTAACCTCAATACGACAGATGTTTTGTTCATCGACGAAGTACATCGCATAAACAAATCAGTTGAAGAGTATTTATACCCGGCACTTGAAGATTTCTGTCTCGATGTAATGCAGGATAAGGGCGTGGGCGCTAAAATGCTGCGTCTTAATCTCAACCACTTCACGCTGATCGGCGCGACAACAAGGTCTGGACTTCTCACCTCGCCCTTACGTTCCAGATTCGGCATGAGTTTTCGGCTTGATTATTACCCGGCTGACGATCTCTATCACATTATCCAACGTTCGGCAAAGATATTAGAGATTGATATCGAAGATAATGCGGCAAGTGTAATCGCAAGGAGGGCACGCGGTACGCCAAGGATTGCAAACCGCCTTTTAAAAAGAGTAAGGGACTTTGCTCAGGTAAAAGGTAAAGGCAAAATAGACCTGGCAATATGTGATTATTCTCTGGAAAAGCTTGAAGTCGACCAACGCGGCCTTGATGAAATGGATAAAAAGATCATCACAACGATCATCGAGAAATTCAGTGGCGGTCCGGTTGGCATTAGCAGTCTTGCCGTAGCAGTTGGCGAAGATGCCCAGACGATTGAAGAAGTATTTGAACCATTCCTGATAATGGAAGGGTTTATCAAAAGAACCCCGCGTGGTAGGGAGGTTACCGGGCTTGCCTACGAGCATTTTGGCATAAAACCGAAACGAGGACCTTTGTTCAAATAATCCGTTAGGGGATTATTTGAAATTCCAAATTACAAAAATCAAATATCAAAGAAATTTCAATAACCGAAATCCAAATTTTTCATTGTCTGTCTCCTAGTTCTTTGTAGTCAGTCGATTCATCGGATAGAACAACAAAACCGCTCGCAGGAGCCATAACCGTTCACGTTAGTGAACCAATACCGCACACAGTGCCAAGACCGCTCAACTAAGTTGAGCTATTAGTTCTCTTGACTTTTCCCTCTTGCCACATATAATCAACCTATGAAGAGAATAATTCTTGGAGTAATTTTCAGTGTCTTCGTAATAGTAAGCTCAGCACAGGCTGACCAGACTAGGATGGATGTATTGATGGCTGGTGACTATATTAATGATATAGTGAACATCGGCGTCTATCCGCACCAATTAGTGATGTACCAGAATAATATCTATGGTGATATAAAATCCGGAATTAACGATTACGGTGTAATAATGGCTCCAGTACCCAAATTTGGTGTATTCGGTGTCTGGCAGAGTCCTGTAGAAAACCGTGGATTCAACCTTGGTTACGCAATCAGTCTAAAGAAATTCGAAATCGGGATATGCGGTTCACCAGCGGAAAACCAAACGACATTTGGGATTGGTATAGGTCGAGTTTTTTTCAACCGCCGCTTTGATATCTCCTTTTTGGTCCATGATGCGGCCAATGAAGAATGGTTTACGTTCAATGCTCGTTTGGCAAAGAGGAAAGGTGATTATATCATCATGCCCAGGTATTCAGTGGACACTTGGAGCGAACCTTTTGAATATTACCGGCATAGAATCGGACTAATGATGCAGCGCCTTATTTTCAATGAAGGCTTTGTTTTCCTCATTGCTGAATACGACTTTAGCCGTGGTGATTTCGAAAATGATTATACGCATATCCATGCTGGATTTGATCTGCCGATAAGCAGAAAAGTAGCATTGCTTCTTGGTATTAAAGAGGATTTCGTCGACGGTTTTGAATCACCCGAGTGGTCTGTAGAACCTGGTATAAGCATAAGGATCAGGGAGTTTACCCTTGATTTCCATTTAAACCAGGAACGCCTCTTTGACAAAGACGTAACCATTTTCAATTCATTCGGTCTTGAACTGAACTTCGGAAGATTCTAACGGAGCGTTTGCGGTTCTCGGTTTCGAAAAGCGATTCGTTGTCGATGGTCGTTTGTCGATCTTTGCACAAATATAAATCACGATTCATAACGAGAAACCAAACCCATCTGTTTGGTAATAAAATCTACCTCTGGAATCACCGTATGAGCAAGGTATCGTCCACGACACAAGCTCATAGCCAAGCGATACTTCTGTGCGGTGGTAAGGGGGATTAAAGGCATCCGCTAAGAATTCGGTTCTTTGTAGAATTCTTAGTGGATAAAAGGGGGAAGAATTCCCCCTTTGGGGGTGTAGCTCAGGCGGGAGAGCAGTGCGTTTGCAACGCACAGGCCAGCGGTTCGAGTCCGCTCACCTCCATTTTCTCCTTCGGAGAAAAATCTCAAGTTTCAAGCACCAAGCTCCAAAATGAAATGATTACCGGAGTAGCAGAGCTCGCTCTGCGCCAGTCCCTGCGCGAAACAATTTTCGCTATTCCAATCACCCATTCACTTCCTGCACTTTCCGGAGCAGCAGAGCTCGCTCTGCGATTCAACTAAAAATTGTCTTCCTCCCTCGTGAAATCAATAATCGGATATCTTCTAGAACAATCACTAATCCATTCTTCACCTCTTTTTTCTATCCAAGCACCAAAACTTGAGAATGGAAAATTGCATAGATTTTCTATCCCCGTCACATAACTATGTTTTATTGGATTATAGTGAATATAGTTAAAATGTTTCCAGTAATCTTCTTCATCACGTATACAATAATCCCAATATTGAAACCAAATTTGTCGTCCCGGACTCTTATCAATTTTATTTATCTCTATAGCGCTTTTACCGTGAATAGTAGCAATCACCTTTGGCAAATACTTCCCTAAGGTACTCTTGAATAACAAATGATAATGATTGTCTAAGATCACCCATGCATCAAGCAAATATTGATATCGACTCAGTGATTTAAAAATCAGTTCCTTGAGTAATCTTTTTCTCGAAGCATCATGAACATATGCAATTCTACGAAATGTCCCCGCAGTCACAAAATAATATTGTTCATCTCTACAGATGTGTGGGGGTCGATGTTTCTGCATTGTTTGTTTTATTTTAAATATTAACACTTTCCGGAGTAGCAGGGCTTGCTCTGCGCCACTCCCTACGCGAAACAAGTTTCGCTATTCCAATCACCCATTCACTTCCTGCGCGAAACAAGTTTCGCTATTCCATCCTTTTAAAAAGACGTAAAAAATTCTCACTGAAAATCTTATTAACTTCATTTTTTTTATAGCCCTTTTTCAATAATTCTTTTTTCAGATCTTTCATACCTGCCGGGCTCTTTATCACTGCATCGTTTATGCCGTCGAAATCACTACCGATTGCTACTGAATCAATACCGAAGTTTTCAGTCAAATAATCTATATGATCAACAATGCTGTGATTGCCAAGGTGGTATCTTGAGAAATTCACACCAACCAAACCGCTCTTTCCAATAATCGCCTTGATCGACCTGTCTGCGATATTTCTATGAAATGTCTTATTCAACGCCCGTGCGCATGAATGTGAAGCAATTACCCGATTATCGCACACCTCGCACACATCGAGTACTGTCTTTGTCGAGGCATGCGAGAGATCGATTATTATGTCGTAATTAGCTATCTCTTTGATAAACTGCTTACCCTTTTTAGTCAGTCCTTTGTTATCTGCTTCCAGGGCAGAGTGGGCGAGTTTGTTCGAGTTGTTCCATGTCAATGTGAAAACACGTACTCCCGTATCATAAAATGCTTCAAATTGCTTGAATGTATTATCAAAGATATGACCGCCCTCAACCCCGAGCAAGAGGTTGAGTTTTTTGGTATTTAAATTCTTATAAGAATGGATAATCTGAATCGCCGTTTTCTTCTCCGCATAGGCAATGGTCGAGGACAATATCTTAACCGCCTCGACAAACGGGTGTTTTATCTTAGGTTCTATGAAGTGAGCAAAAACTGCTCCCAGGTAACTCTGTTTGTACAATTTCTCGGGCTCAATGTGATTGAACTTACCTTTGGCAATATTACGCGGCGTATCGCAGTGAAGATCAAAAACCAAAATCTATCCCCAATATGAATCTGCAGAAACAAAAGATTATTACGATCATCAAGATAACCCCCACGCCGACAAAACGAAATGGTTTCCATTGTTTTTTCCGTTTCATAAAACGGTATTTGCGCGTAAAGAATCGTTTTTTTGTAGGCATCAGGCGCTTCTCTGATTGCTATTCATCAAGGGACTTACTCAACTGCTCCTGGAGGCTCATGATAATACCTTCTTCAATATCCCTGATTTTTTTCCTGGAACAGGTAAAATTATTGAAAATCATTGAAAAGCAATAGTCGGTTTCATCGATTCTAAGGTAACCAGAAAGACTGGAGACCGCATGCAGGGAACCAGTTTTGGCGTGCATCTCACCTTCAAAATCCTCAAATCTGTTTTCCAGGGTACCCTGGCCGACTTGAGGTAGGAATTCATAGAATGTGCTGGCGTATTTAGACAAGTACATGTAGCGTAAAACAAGTGCGATATGGTAAGGTGAAATCAGGTTATGGCGTGACAGACCTGAACCATCCCAGAGCGAAACTGCGTTCGTATCAGCACCACATATCTTCAAGAACCTCTTGAGCATCCTTACCCCGTGGTAAAAGGTCCCCTTGCCATAAAACTGAGCACCAAGTGTTTTAAGCAAAATCTCAGCATAGAGATTCACGCTCTCAGTATTGGTCTCGCTCAGTATATCATTCAGAGACGGCGAAAGCACAGAGTCGATAAATATTAACGGATGCGGGTTCATTACCACATGGAGTAGTGTATTATTCTCCTTCACTACATCCCCGTATACACTAATACCCTCAGCATTCAACCTTTCTTTGAAATAACTGCCCACGAAAAGTGCCGGATCCTTCACGGCCACTGGAATGTCTTTTGCATGCCCCTGACCAATACCGCCATCTACGTAGATAGTGTTTTCCTCTGGTCTTCGATAGATAATTATGCTATCCTCACCTTTCTTGGTCTTCATCTGATTCACCAATGTCACGTATTGAGTACTGGGTTCAAGGGTAACCTCGGCATATTCCCCGAGCTCGGTTGCCCTGATTTTAACATTTATGTAGTTCTTGTTCATGGACAATCCGGAGATCTCGGCGGCGTACCGTGCATCAAGGTAATGCCACGCCCAGCCCGTGGGCAACCGTTCACTCGTGAATGTATTGCCGTGGAGACTCATATCGTTAAAAAAACTCTCATTGACCACGATATTGCCGGTCACCTCCTGGATTCCGTGTCCTTTGATTTTTGCCACAAAGCGCTCCAGATCAGCAAGACTGAATGTTGGGTCACCACCGCCAACGATAATAATGTCACCGACCAGACGGCTATTTTTTACTGTTCCACGCAAGGCAAGACGCGTTACGTAACGGTACGCTGTACCCAGATAACACATGCTAGCACCGGTAGTAACCAACTTCATATTAGAAGCCGGTATAAGAAGCTTCTGGCTATTGCGTGCATAAACCAGGCTATCATTACTCAAATTCAAAACATAGACTCCGTACTGTGCGGTCTTCAGTTCAGGTCGATTCAAGAAATTGTCTATGGATAAGGAATAGATAATCAAGAATAATATCATTTTCTCTTACTCCTTCTTTTAGCGGTTTTCTTTTTTACCAATACCGGGGTAAAAAGACCTACGTCTTCAACTTTGCATTTGCATTTCTTTGTGTTTCTATTGATCCCGCAAACCGGACACAATCCGCGACATCCCTCATGGCAAAGCAAAGTGATTGGTATTGAAAGTACAATAGCTTCCCTTATACCAACACCGAGGTCAATGCTATTACCTGAAAGGTATACTCGCTCGACCTCAGAGAACTTCAAAGCCACTTTCTCAGCGTCTTTATTTGGGTCTTTACCCCGGATATAGACCAGATATGAGCTGACCTGAAAGTTCCTGGTAAAGCCATCCAGACAACGGGCGCATTTCAAATGGGCTTTAAAAGCGACTTTAAAATTTGCGGTAATGCCTATTGTTGAACTATTAAGTTTGACACGTGCGCTGATCGAACCGAATTTCTTAACCGATTTAATCTTGAGGTCAAACTCAGACGCACCGAGATTATCGAAAGTAACAATAGTCTCTTCCCTTATTTCACCGATCGCAATTAGAAACTTCGCAACAGCTATGTTTTCTGCTCCTTTTTCCTCGCCGCCGGGAACAGAATATTGTTTAGGATCAATCGGTAACCTGGTGAATTGCTGTGTTTTCTCAAATCAGTTGGCGGATCATTAACAAAATGCTGATAATCTTCTGGATCATGACCGGCAAGGTATGTAAATGTACCTTTACCACAGTTGCCGTGCAGGTATTTCACCTCGTCAGTCCCACTTACATCGGCTAAGATCAATACCGAAGTCATGATGGTACTCTTTCTAAACCCTGAACATTGCCCAAGGAATTCCTTGACCAATGCCGTGTGATTTTGAACGAGCATACATGGTACTGGATCGAATTTTGCGGAAAAATCAAACAACGAGATGTATGTCTTGGGACCACGTCTCTGAGCTTCGTTGGTCACATCAATCGTGGAATGTTCATAGATAAGCGGGCTGAGGATCAACTTGAAGTTTTCAAAAGCCAGACATTGAGAAAAATCCAACTTGCTGTTTGCCGCGGGGTCAAAAGGGTCGTGGTCATAGACATCGTGGCAGATATCGATATTCTGCGCGGCCAAACCTATATCGTATGTATCACAAGCCGAGCACATCGAAAACATGAAACCACCCTTTTCAATATAATCTTTTATGACCAATGCAACGGC
>JAUWLY010000264.1 GCA_030613445.1 Candidatus Stahliibacteriota bacterium
CATAATTCTAACATTCAGCGGTGATAAGAAAGTTGATGATGAAAAGTTGCAGGGGATGATCAAGGAAGCGCTTGGAGAAATCAAAGGGAATAAAGAGGCGATGGAGGTGATGAACAGGTACCGAGTGAGCGGTTTTCTGAAAGAGAAGTACGATACAGCAAAGATTATAGGAAGAGTGCACGCGATAAACAAAGAGATAATACTGCCGCTCGTTAAATCATTCCTGTTAGAAGAATTGATTGATTATTATCCCAAGTTATCAGATGCCGTACCGGCAGAAGGCATCCGCTACCTTGCTGAAGAGGCTTTGGCTGGTAAGGTTTCAATGATCGAGAAAGACATTAAGGTTAGCCCCGCAGAGAAGAGTGAACATCCATTACTCAATATTTCGCGCTACAAAGAATTGGTTTCGATATTTATCTATGATATCAGAGGTTCCACATTTATGGGGACGAAATTGAGAGATGCGAAACGAGAAAGCGAGATAAGAAGTCTCTTCCAGGAGTCAATGTTATCGGTTGTCGAAAAATACGGCGGTATTCCAATAAAAGACACTGGTGACGGCGGTATTGTCGTCTTTTCAGCTAACCACCAGGCTCTAAAGAACGATGAAACCACGGAGCTTGAGGCAGGCAGCGTACTGTCAGCGGTAAGGAGTGGTTTGGAAATGGTCCAAGCCGCAGAGAGTTTTGTGCAGGAGAACATAGGTAAATACCACGATTGGTTCAGGGAGGCAGAAAAACGCAAGATCAATTTTGAGGGTGCTACCTACGCAGCCCTGCCGCCTTCATACCAATCCATTTTTCAAATCGGCATTGGGATAGCTTCAGGCGTATATCCCAAAGAAATATTCTTGGAGAAGAATGCCTTTGGTGAACTCGATGTTACTGGTATGCTTGTCCGAGAAGCTAATTTCTATTCGAAGGTTAAAGCAAAGGCTAAATCGACAGTAATCGTTGACGATGCCACAGTTTACAATTTGCTATTGAATGTTAACAAATTTTCTTTCTTGAGTGAAGCAGGGTTAAGAATCGATCCACTTCTACTGAATATCGAACAGGGTCTTGAATACTGGATAAATCAGAAATTTACAAGAAGAGGCTTTATCATTGACCTGTATAAAATATTCGTAACCCAATTGGGCCAGGAGATTTCACATCCTGGTAGTCTTAAGATAATGCTGGGTGATTTTGATATTGAGATTGATGAAACTGGTGAGATAAAGGATGAAAAAGGTGGGCGTGGAAAGTTCCTCTTTGAGGTTTTCTCGGAGGCGACGAAATGAACAAATACTTGATTTCAGATATTCAGAACTTAGTGGAAGAAAAAAGTCGGCAATGTAGATTGCTTAAGGAGCGATTCATAAATGCCAGTGACTACGCCTACAATTTAACCGCGATAAAACAGGGGTTGGAATTTCTTGGAATTTCGCATGAACCCCTGAGAGTTTTCGAGAAGCGAACAAATTTTGTGATCTGGCTGGGCCATCGGCTCGCTGAATATGATGGTTATGAACTACCGCTTTATATCGGCCATACGAAAATGGCGTTACCGGTTCCTGATGCACTGGTTGAGAAATGTCCCCACGCCATTGTCGGATTTATCAAGAACATGGGTAAACAAAGATTCGTACAGGATTATACAAAGGAACTCAGGAAAGTATCTTTTTCGCCTGATATATTCCTGTATGTTCACCAAAGCATTATGACCTCCCGTGTGGAGAGCCTTTTGCCCGGTTTGCTTTCAGATATTGAAAGGCTTGGTTTTACCAGCATAGAGGCGGCGCTCAAGAAAATACCCCGAGTGTATCTTGATTATTTATCTGAAGTCTCGCTCTTGAAATTAATCAAGAAGATGTCTTCGGTGGTGCAGGGAATAACGACAAAAATGGAACAAGAGCTTAAAAACATTAATCTGTATTCTGGTCGTCTGAAAGAACAATTGCAGGAATTATATCTTGAAGCGGATAAAGGCTTGAGGGATATTATTGAAAACGAAGTTGAAAAACAGACGGATATAAAAAGCGTTACCCAAAAAACTTCTAATTTATTTTCCCGTTTAGATCGGCTTTTTCTTGGTAATATTTATCACCTAAAGGACTATGAAAATCGACGTGATGAAATACTTAAACTCTTACAGCAGGAAGAAGATTTTAGAAATAATGTCGAAAAACGAGAATTCAACAAACGTAAGAAGACCCGTGAAATCTACGATGAATTCATGTTCTATAACAAATTTGGTTCCCTGACAAGAGATGAACAAAAGCTTTTCATCAAAGGACTCATCCATGAATTTGAGCAACTGCACCGTAAGAAAAGCCCGAGTTTGGCGATGCTCAATAAATTCGAGAAACGAGGTTTATTGTCCGTGGATTTGGACTTTGACGGTATTACACGGGCATACCATAATTTCATCAAGGGTTGTATTGTCCCGCAACATCTTGGGCAGTGTTTGCTTAATCTGGTTGGCTGCTTTCCACCGGCGAGTGATCAGCCAAACAGGGTTGTGCGAGATTTGGCAAATTTAAAAATCCTACATCTTGAAGGCAAGAATATTTTAAGTATAGATATTAAGAAACATTCTTATCCTGAAGATGTGAAGAAATATGTAGAGACGTTGCGCCGGTGTATAACGATTATGGTTTATGATATCCGGGGCTCATCATATATGGGTATCAAGCTGCACAATGCTGCCAAGGAGCAGCGGATAAAGTATAAATTTGCCAAAGAGATGGCAGATATTGTCAAACGACATGGAGGTTTTTTATTGAAGGATACTGGGGATGGCGGTCTTGTATGGTTTGCTGAAAACTCAGCTTCGCTATATAACCATCTTTATACTGAGTCAATCACCGGGCGTGGAATTAAATTGCGTTCTTCAATTTTCTCAGGGGCCGAGTTTAATCTCATACCAGCAGCGGATGCATCAAGGCGCGCGATACTCTGTGCCCGGGATATGGTTCAACGAGCCGAAGAATTTATACGCGCAAACTTCATGCACTATCGTGAATGGTTTGCAGAGGTCGCTGAGAGGACCCTTGAGTTAGATGGTATCACGTATGCCTTATTGCCACCAGAGTTTAAAAGCCTTTTCAGGATAGGGGTTGGCATAGCCTCGGGTGTGCCGTCCAGAGATGTTGTTTTCTCAGCAAATTCTTTCGGTGATCCGGATCTCGTTGGACCGATCATATCAGATGCTAACCTCTATTCTTTAGAACGTCAGCCAGGACGTTCAGTTATTATCTGCGATTTTCCTTCCTTGGTGAATATGGTGTTAAATATCGAAGGTTATGATTACCCGACTGAAGAAGAGGATTTCGAAAAATACATCCGAGCAGTTGAAGATTTACGACTTAACAACCATGGCTATCGTTTTGGTGACCATAAAATAGCTATTATCCCTCGAGGGGTTCACTATTTAGCCGAGTTCAACAAACAGAAAGCTCTTGTAAGCAGTGAAGTGTCGGACGTGTGGATTAGTGATAATTGTTTCTACAATCATCAGAAGAAGAAGATAAAACCGATTTACGAAGTAATAAATACATAATGGAAGCTCTTATCTATGACAATGATCGTCTGCGGCTTGCCACGATGGCGCGCAATTTGCAGGAACTAGGGCTTAATTGGTCTGCAGTTGCAAAACTCGAAGATATCAAGAAGCGTCTGAGAAAGAAGAAATTTGACTTGCTGATTTTTGACGGATCGGCAGTGGAGATGCTTGAACGCCTGAAGAAAATGGATGGGACAGTTCCGATCATTATCATAACTGATAGGGCGATAAAAATTGATTATGAAAAACTTATTCTTGCAGGTATAGAAGGATTGATCACTAGACCGTACCGAGCAGATTTTTTCAAACAAGTCGTCGCCAAAGCGATGAAGAATAGAAAAAAAGTCCTTACAAACATGAAGGCAATGGCTTCACTCAAACAAAAGATCCGGGAACTGCAAACGCTTAATGAGGTCGTTCAGGCAATAAGTTCGTCTCTAAAACCGAAAGAAATTCTCCATATCATAATGGAGAAAACCGCAGATTTAATAAGAGCTGAGGGTTGGTCAATACTGCTCCTTGACCACGAACAAAGCGAACTTGTCTTTGAAGCAGTCGCGGGTGAAGCCGGGAAGAAACTTTTAGGTCTGAGATTGAAGGTTGGCCAGGGTGTTGCTGGCTGGGTCGCTCGATATGGTCAGTCTTTGATTGTCCCTGATGTATCCAAGGATCCAAGATTCTACTCTGGTGTCGATAAGAAAACGAAATTCATCACGAAATCAATTCTTTGTGTTCCTATGCGCAGTCGCGAAAAAATCATCGGCGTCGTTGAGGTCGTCAATAAGATTGGTGGTGAACCGTTCACCCGTGATGACCTTGAGATATTTGAGAATCTTGTAGCTCACGTGACCATTGCATTACA
>JAUWLY010000315.1 GCA_030613445.1 Candidatus Stahliibacteriota bacterium
AAATGGTTCTCGATCTGTAGTTATCAATATCGGCTTTACGGGTTCACGTGCATTTCGATACCATAAGGCATTGACCATACTGGTCATTTTGAGCATGTCTTTCATTTTCGCACCCGGGAACTCCTTTTTGAATGCTTTTAAGGCATTACCTGCCGATTAAACAATCTCTCGTTTTTGATTTACCGTGAAAGGGTAAGAGAAGCCGTTCAGAATATACTTGCCGTCAATGTACAGTAGCCTGGTTGCCAATATGTCCCATTTGCGGAGTGATTCAGTTGCCTTTTTCTCGCTCACGTCGTATTCGCCGCCGAGGAGCAGGTCTTTGAGAATCAAGCCCTTGTCAGGGATTACTTCCTGTACTTCGTAGACGCTGAGCACCGCATCGTGCATAATCTTGAGCACTTCCAGTTCATCAGAGGAAAGATTTTTTCTCCGGGTCATATGAAGCTCGATCAATGTTTTTTCTTCTACTTCATCAATCGGCCAATCAAAAAGAAACCACTCGTTAAAATTGATTTCTGCGAATTCTTGAAGCTCGGACGGAAGAGTATCTTCTGGATATTCTTCATTCCAGAAATGGTCATATGCTTCTGCGTATGAGTCTTTGTAATATTTCATGGCTATTGCCATAAGTTCGTCGATGAGTTTCGACCTTGTGATTTCCTGTTTTTCAATTTGCGATATTGTCTTCAGATAGCAGCACTTCTTGTACTTTTTTCCACTACCGCACGGGCACGGATCATTACGACCGATATTGTTAGAGTTCATATTTCACTTCAAAAGATTCCAGCATCTTTCATCTCTCTTTTTTTCATACACCGTTATTAGTGTTGCTGTGCCATATTTTGCAACGAGGGACTCGTTGCACTCCATAGTTATAGCGGGGGGAATCGTTGCACTCCAAAAAATTCCAGAATTTTTTATTTCCCTTTTTATTCATATAAGAAGTTGATGCAAACAAAAACGAGATTGCTTCCCCCGTACTTTTATCAAAAGCGCGGGGTCGCAATGACAAAGTTTTTTCTCTGTTGCTCCTTGTCACCCAGTCTCCCCGTCTCCGTGTCATCTCTTACGCTGGCGTTATTGCCGCGACGCATGAATAAACCTCCTTAGCACCGGCATCTTTAAGCACCCGTGCACATTCGTTTATTGTTGCACCGGTGGTTATAACATCGTCAATCAATAGAAATGTTTTGTCCTTTATTCCATTGCTTGTTAATGCAAATGCATCAGAAACATTTTTCCTGCGTGTCTGTTCATCCAATTTTGTCTGGCTCTTCGTATTTTCAATACGTTTTATAATGTTATTTACTTGAATATTACATTCTTGACTTATTATTTCTGATAATAATGCTGCCTGGTTATAGCCGCGTCTTAAATTTTTCCACCAGAAAAGAGGCACAGGTACTATCATATCGGCGTCTTTTAAAAGATGATCAGATTTTATAATACTTGCCATTGCCCGACCTAAAAAAATAGCAAGTTTGGTTTTTTTGCGATATTTGAAATGATAAATAATCTTATCGACCGGCGGGATAAACAGCATGAATGCGCGTCCATAATCAATATGAACTCCTGTTTTACAGAATCGACACGGGGTTCCTTTATTTATTGGCCTTCCACAGAAGCGACACAAGGGCGGTTTTGCTTCTGGTATATAATCAAGACAGTTGTTACATAACATGCTCTGCCCTATCTCATCATTGCAAAGAAGGCAACGTTGAGGTAGAATAAAATCCAGAGTTGCTTTTAAGATAGTATGGGCGATACTCAATGCTTGGCTTGCGATGCTTTGGTATACACGATAATGCCGATACCCACGATAGCTATGGCAATCACCTGGTTGATCCAAAGATTTGCCATGTTCTCGTAGTAGCGGATAAAATCAACACCAAAACGGAATGCCCCTGAGAAAATCAAGTAAAGAGCGAACACAATCCCTGTTCTGTGGGGTTTAAATAATTTCCTGTTGAGGAAGAAAAAAAGTGCCAGTCCAAATACGGCAGAGTATAGCTGGGTCGGGTGTAGTGAATATTGACTAACCAATGAAGACCCGGCAACGCAATGGGAAGGGAATCTAATTGCCCACGGCAGGGTCGAGGGTTTGCCAAAGCAGCAGCCATTAAGAAAACAACCTATTCTGGTGAAGAAAGTACCCAGGGCAATTGCTGGTGCAATTGTGTCAGTGATCTTAAGAACCGGAGCTTTCTCTTTTCTTAAATAGATGATGCCGGCAAGCAATGCGCCGATGAGACCACCAAAGAACATCATCCCGCCTTCCCATATTCTTATTATTCCTAACAAATCATTTTCATATTGAGTCCAGTGAAAGACTACATAAAGAATTCTGCCACCGATAATTACACCGACCATTAAATAAAAAGCCAGGTTTTCTAGGATTATCCAGGGCAGGTCGAGTTTCTTGGCTGCTTTTTTAACGTAGAGGATAGCGAAGATAAAAGATATTACAAGCATTACACCATAAGAAGGCAATGCTATTTCACCGAATTGAATGAGAATTGGTCTCATTTGTTTTGTTCTTTTGCTTTTTTTGTTGCCTCAATAATACGTTTGGTTATCTCCTTAGGTACTTCTTCGTAATGGTGGAACTTCATGTTGAAATAACCCCTACCTTGAGTCATTGACCGCAGACTCGTAGAATACTTATACATTTCTCCTTCTGGAACCAAGGCTTTTATTCGTTGAACCTTTCCTTCACCTTCCATGCCCATTATTTTACCGCGACGACTGTTCAGATCGCCAATTACATCACCCATGAATGATTCAGTTACAAAGACGAACACTTCACAGACAGGTTCTAACAAGACGACACTACCTCTTTCAGCATTTGTTTTCATTGCTACGCTAGCAGCGATTTTGAAAGCGATGTCTGATGAATCTACGGCATGGTACGAACCGTCAAATACAGTGACTCTTATATCGGTAAACGGATACCCCGCAATATAACCGTTCTCGAGCGATTCCTTCACGCCCTTTTCCACCGACGGAATAAAGCGTGAGGGGATAGAGCCACCAACGACTTTATTAACAAATTCGAAACCTGCGTTTCTTTCACATGGTTCAACTCTTAGCCAGCAATCACCGAATTGCCCGTGCCCACCAGTCTGTTTTTTGTACTTACCCTGTGCCTCGCTTTTTTTGGTGAACGTTTCCCGGTATTTAATTCTGGGCTTGGTGAGGTCCACACTTACGCCGTATTTTCTTTTTAACCTTGCAAGGATTGTATCGAGATGAAGCTCACCAAGACCTGAAATGATGAGCTGTGAGATCTCCGGATCAAACGCAAATGTAAAGGTCGGATCTTCATCATGGAGACGTGTCAGACCGCTCGAGACTTTTTCCTCATCGCCCTTTGCTTTTGGTACGATAGCCATTGATATTGAGGGGGCTGGAAATTCAGTTTTTGGGAAGACCCCACTTGTTTTTGGTGCAATCAACGTATCGCAAGTATGCGTGTTCTTTAATTTA
>JAUWLY010000097.1 GCA_030613445.1 Candidatus Stahliibacteriota bacterium
AAGGATAGGTGTCAAGAGACTTAATTCTAATATTTCCTAAAAGAAAATCCCCCCGCACACTTGCGTATGCGAGGGGGAGGATTATTATTAAGGTCTTAGTCTATTTCACAAAGACAATTACTTTGTTGATTCTCTCGGATGCAGTTTCTATCTCAACAATATAGTTCCCACTACTTAGGTTTCTACCCATATCATCACGACCATACCAGATCAGCGTATGAACACCTGTTGCCATACTGCGGTCAGCGAGTTGTCGCACTTTTTGACCAGCGATATTGTAGATGGTGACCTTTACGTGGCCAGATTGAACCATGCTGAATTTCACGTTGACATTCTTTCTTGCTGGATTCGGAACCACTGTAATATTACTTATGTACTCATTGGAGACTTCCTCAATACCGGTAATTTCCGTGAGGTAATTCATATAGATATCCATTAATTCGGTCTTTGTATCAGAACCATTGCGCAGTGCGCCGAAAACTACTGCTGAGTGAATTATTCGATTGTTATTACCCGAGCCATTATAGCTAATTGCTCTTCCTTGATTACTTTGGGATTTGAAGAATAGTGTACCGCCAGTCGACCCTATGACATCAACATAATTATCAGGGATCTGCTGATAAAGATGGTTGTATGTCATCCCGTCTGTGAATGTGCCGCTTTGCCCATTGACATATTGGACGTTACCAGTTGTATATGGAACGCCATCACTGAGGTATGAACAGCCGAATCTTTGATATAGTGCGGTTGTGCTGTTGTCATAACCAAAATCAGTACCTTCGATATAAAGCCCTTTGCCTGTATCGAGGAAGCTGATTAATCTTGATTGCTCCGCCGAAGCAATATCTTGATTGTCCCCTCAGCACCGGAAAAAGCCAAGCGTGACAATAACTACGTCGTACGGGTTGAGATTGACTGGCAGATTGATACCTGTTACATAGGTGTGACCATTTGCGGTCAAGGTTTGTTCGAGCCAGTAAGCACAATCGATCGTAGCTCCTGCCTGAGAGTCATAGAAAACATCGAGCGTGTCAAAGTTCCACACGAATGCATGATAACCATTTGCCAGGAAAGGAATAAGCAGGATAAAACATAGTACGATTGAGTATCTTTTCATATATACCTCCTGTATGTACGTTTATATATATAATTATAGAAGAAATTGAAGATATGTCAAGTACTAAATGAAGGACGAGGGAAGCGTTCAATTATGTAGATGTACCGCTTCCAAATCATTTCTTGAATGTTCCCTTGTTGCTTCTCGACTTCCTCCACACGACTTAGCGGACAAGCGCTTCGCTCGCTCGAAGAATAAATAAATTTGTCATTGTCCGGCTTGCTGTAGTCCTGAGTTATATGTCGAAGGGATCAGGGGACCAGCAATGACCGGTGAGGTACTTTCGTGTTATCATCCGGTTTAACCGGATGATCCAGACAAAGGGTATGACGAGTTGATTTCTGGATTGCCCGATCGAGCCTGTCCTCTAACTTGATTAGGGGATCGGGCAATGACAGAAGGGGAAGTCGGGGAATGACCCCGTACAACTTCATTTTACCCCGCTGTTTGTCACTATCCCATTACCTACGTAACGAAGATCTCTCACCCGCCACACTCCTTGGAGGTCTCGAGACTTACAGCAGGCGGGACAAGCGGGGCAGGCATAGGATAGAGGTTGGCGGAAGATTGCCGCAGGACATCGTCCTTCGCAATGACGATATCTGTCAGGGGAAAAGAATCATGATTTCTTACTCTATTTGTTGTATAACTGCGTAAGTTGGTCATACCAGGACCTTATGCGGTCAAGGTTGGGGTTTGGTTCGGCGTTCTTTATATAGATCTGCCAGGATTGCAGGGTCTTTAAGGTGTCTCCTGTATCAAGATAGACCAAACCGAGATTGGCATGAACCTGGTAATAATCAGGGTAAATTTCAAGGGCTTTGTTAAAATCCGAGATCGCCGCGCCTGCCTGTTTTATTTGGAAACGATATATACCTCGACGATTATATGCTGCGGCAAATTTCTTTGCAATAGCTATTGCGTCAGGGTTAATTAGTTTATCGACCCTATATTTCTCGGGTTCAGGAAAACTCAAGGGATAATCACTAGGTAGTACTGAGTCACGGTGGAATCTGTAGAAAAGACCACGGCTTTCAAGATAGAATTCGAACCATGATTTAGGCCAGATAGCGTCGTTATAGATAAAGAAATAAACAGGGGTCTGGTCAATATTTGCGTTTATTATTTCGTGTTGGATCCGGTGACAATATGCTTTGCTGATATCGCCGTATTCATCTTTGCTCGCAGTTCCCAGTTCGTCTTGGCAAGCATGCAGTAAAATGTCAACTCGTTCAGGGACAGTAATATTGGGGAAATTACGCTGCAGCTGACGTGTATACCAATCCATTCTTAAATAGAATTGCGAGATAGGTATGATCTGTTTTTGTTCGTTCAACTCTCGATTAAACATACTACAGTAGACAAAATAGTCATCACTGATGATAATAGAATGATCTGGTAAATTATCATATATTGAAGTACACAGATCATCTAATGATGATTCGCTGGATAAATCACATACCCGGTAATTCATTATGACATTTATCAAAGGAAAGATAATAAGGACAATCTTAAAGCGTGTTGGAACAAGTTTTGAAAGCCCAATTGCAATGAGTACCAACCATAGCCCATACAATGGAAGATAATAACCTTGTTTATCAGGTATATTATATAGTACTGTGTAGGTGAACATAATAAACAGAATAATGATAAGCGTATTCTTTAGCTTCTTATCTTTGATAAGGATAATACCATAAAACCCTATCGGGATTAATATGAGAAATTGCTGCCACCAATAGCCAAGGAACTGCGTCAGCTGTTCGACAATATAGGTTGGCAATAAGAAGAGCGTGCGGTAATGGAATGCTTTGCCTGAAATATAGTTTATTAACCTTCCTGTGTTTACCGGATTGAAAAGATTGAGTGCGGGATTGGCAACCGCACGTATGGGGAAATAGAGATAGAGTAATAAAGGGGCTATTGTTAATGGTAGGTAGCGAATGGCTTTTGTTTTCAGAAACAGGACAAAAATGAGTACTGGTATGACATAGAATAACGCAGTAAGGTGGTTTGTCAGCGCAAGGCCAGAAATAAAGAATATCATCGGGACAGATCGTTCGTTTTCAGAAATACTCAATAGCAAATACAAAATGATCGTCATAAAAAGCAGATTTAGGGTATATATTTCTGCAGCAACTGATTGACACCATATTTCTCGACCAAAGGCAAAGAATAAAGGTAAGATGATTGAAACAAGACGATCTTTTGTCATCTTGAAAATAATAAGATAAAGAAAAAGAACGGTGATGCTTGTGAAAATACCAGGGAGTAAATTCAAAAGGAATGGAGATGCACTGATCAAGTAAAATAATCGACCAATGAGCACAAACAGAGGGTATCCAGATGGATGAGGTATACCCAAAGTTCTTACTGCTAGATAGAATTCAGCGCCGTCACCCCAGGGAAGAGTTCGGGAGGCAGTAAGGATGTAGACAATGAGTGGTATGATGCAAAGATAAATCAGAGACTGCTTTTTTAACCAGTTCACAATGCTATATTGTCTACAAGGAGGAGCAAGAACCTGCTTATGATATTTTCTTTATCAGGGCAGTGGTGCGTTCTATCCACAGTGGAGTTTTGAAATCTGCGTAGAGCTTCTTTGCTTGGTTTAGGTACTCTAATGCTTGGGTTGGTTTATTGTTTGCGACCAATGTCTCTCCAAGGTAAAACAAGCTGTGCGCCATTTGGGACACAGCGTTCAATTCTTTAGCGATGGACATTGAGCGTTTGATATTCTTGATGCCTTCGGAGGGATCATCACCTACTGTTGCTTGGGCACGACCAAGGGTTCTAAGTGCGTGTATTTCACTGTTTTTGATCTTTATTTCAAGCGCGAATTTCATACATGCTTCGGCATGTGGGAGCGCTTTGCGGTTTTGGTTTTTGATATATAAATCAGCCCATGAAGCATGGAGTTCAGAGAGTATTTGTTTATCATCGCACTCAATCAACATTGGTTCTGCTTGCTCATATAATTCCTGGGTTTTCTTCAGATCACCCATATCGTGGAAATATTCGCCGTAATGGTACAATGCTTCACCGATAAGAGCATTGTCCTTGGTAGTTCGGGAAATCTCCAAAACTTTCTCATAATATTCACGGGCTTTTTTTGCTTGTTTATGGAGCATCAACATCCCTGCAATCAATTTGTAGATAGTGAGTGTGCAACGGATTTCATTGATGCTTTCAAACAAATCCTTAGCTTTGTTGTAATAATCAAGAACAACATCGTACTTGCCAAGGAATCTATAGGTCAAACCGATGTTCATCAAACCGATACCTTCACCTTTTTTGTCATCCAGCTGCCGGCGGATTTCGACATTCTTTTCAGTAAAATCAATAGAGGCCTGATAATCCCCTAGATATACATAGTAAACACCGATATTATTATAGCCCATTGCCATTACCCTTCTGTCCCCTATTTTCTTTGCGATATCAATAGTTTTTTTTACAAACTCTATTGCCGCATTTATGTTTCCCTTTGTCCGATAAACTGCAGCAACGAGCAAGAAAACGTATGGTAAGATCTTTATCATGCCCAATTCTTCATAAACGCTTTGCGCCTGCTTCAGAAGCTCTAGGGTCTCTTCGTTATTTCCCAAACGCCATAGGATATGTGCTTTGGCGCGCATTCCATCAGCTTGCAGTCGTTTATCACCGATTTTCTCAGCAGTTGCTATACCCTTTTCGACCAGCGCCATCGCTTCTTCGCTTTCGGCTTTTGATTCAATGAGTATGTTCGACAAAGTATAGTATAATTCAACTAAACCAGGTATTTCGCTACCTTCAACCGCTTTGATTGCTTTGTACATAATATCTATGGACTCATCGAGTTCGCCGATTTGCTCCAGGACTTTGGCAATTTTTGAAACACTGTGGGCTTTTTGTGATTTGTCTTTTGCCAATCTTTTTGCTTCGCGGTAGTGTTTTAAGGAATCTTCCACACGACCGATCATGAATTCGATGTCGCCGATTTTTTCGAGGATTAAAACCTTCTGTGTTTTGTCCTCAGCGACTGATGAAGCCTGGTTATAGTACATGAGGGCTTCTTCGTTGGCGTACAATTCAGCTGCTTCATCGCCGGCTTTCATTGAATAATGCAGTGCCTTATCAAAAATTTTGCAAGTGTAGTAGTGATGTGCCAATGCTCCGAAATAGCCCTCGATTTCCTCTTTGAATTTCTCTTCAATGGTTTCGGCGATTACCTTGTGATAAATCGTTCTTTCACTTTTGAGCAGGCTATTGTATGCTACTTCCTGAAAAAGGGCATGTCTAAATGCATAGAATGCCTTGTTATCTTTATTGATTTTGACAAGGAACTCGGTTGCTTCGAGTTCATCGATATGCTGATAGCTTTCTTTTTCCTTAACTATTTCTTTCAAGAGTTCCTGAGGAAATGACCTGCCTATTATTGAGGCAATTTTCAAAAGGTACTTTGCTTCTTTATCTAAGTTGTCTATCCTTGATGTGACTGCAGCATCAATAGAGCCAGGGATTTGTATACTGTCTGGAGCAAGTTTGTCGCCTTTTGCCAATTTACCTGATTCGATGAGCCGACGCACGATTTCTTCAATAAAAAACGGATTACCACCACTTTTTGAAATGATGAACTTGCGGAGTAGTTTAGGGATTTCCTGGCTTGCCAGATTATCGATCAACTGGGAGCTGTATTCTGGATCTAAGTTCTTGAGGTCGATTTCAACTGCGTGCTTCTTGTATTCATCATTTATTGTATTCAATAATGTTTGGATATTGGAGATATTCCCGATGCGGTAACTCAGGTATACTGAAAATCTATTTTTCTTGACCATGGGCAAGAGGAAATTAACCAATTCAACGGTCGTTGAATCAACCCACTGTATATCATCGATTATCAGTATAAGCGGTTTTTCTGCGGTGATTTTTTCAAATAATGTGGCGACCGCAAGAAATAGCTGCAACTGTAGTGAATGACTATCTAAATGGAGGATTTTTTCAAGCTGATCTTTGTTGAGCGTCATGTTCATCATTTTAAGCAGATACGGTGCGATATCTTCTGCTTCGTCAACGAGCAGCGATTTTATCTTCTCGCGAATTGGAGTCTCTGAGATTTCTAAAGTCGAGGATGTATCAGCAGACAGGAAGTGGCGCAAACTGTCAGCGAAGGATTTCAGGGGTATTGAGGATTCGTACGAGACACCACGACTATCAATGAGCGCGATATCCGGTGCTGACATAGTCAGGTATTTTTTGAACTCATATAATAAACGTGATTTCCCAACACCTATCTCACCCTTGATGACGAAGACGGATGATTTAGCCTTGGTTAAATCTGTGTGCCCTTGCTTTAGTGTATCCAGTTCCTGATCACGTCCAATCAAATCAGAATGCACTGCACCCAGACCAAACTCAGAACCCCATTTTCTACCAATGACCTCAAAGGGCGTTACCTTTTCTTTTTTGCCTTTGAGTTGCACTGGTTCATAGGGCATGAAGTCAAAAGCGTGGCGCGAGCGATTGTATGTCTCATTACCAGTCAGAATGCTAGCCGGAGGGCTGATATCCTTTAGTCTTTGTGCAACGTTTACTGTATCGCCCATGACCGTATAATCCATCTGGAGATCTGACCCGACCTTGCCAGCGATTACTACTCCAGTATTGACCCCAGAATGTATGGTCAATTTTTCTAGTGATGGATCAAGCTTGTCGTTTATTTCTTGAAGTGCATTCTGCATGTCCAGACACGCGAGGATTGCACGTTCTGGATCATCTTCATGCGTTACTGGTGCGCCAAAGATCGCCATGATACAATCACCAATGAATTTATCAATAATCCCTTCATAGCGGTAAATCATGGCACCCAGCTTACGAAAACACTTATTCATCAGAATCGTCAATTCCTCAGGGTCGAGTTTCTCAGACATGGTAGTAAAACCAGAAATATCAGCAAAAATCACCGTAACATCTTTTCGTTCTTTTTCAACAGTATCCTTAGTAAGAAGAATCTTCTTCACCAAGGATTCAGGGATATCTTTCTTAATGATGTCCATGCGGTCTTCTTTGACCGACGTTTGAAGTCGGTAACCACATTCACCACAGAACTTATTTTTTGGGGGATTTTCAGCTTGGCATTTGGGACATTTCATGGTGAATAATAGTAATCAAAATATGTTGGAAATCAAGGGTTTGTGCATATGCATAAACCTCGTTTTGCTCGGCAAATTCTAATATCAAAATTTCAACTCTAAACAATATTAAAATACAAATACTTGAATTCACCCATGCCCGTCATAGACGAGCAGGATTCAAAACTCAGTTTTGTACATTTGAATTTAGAAATTAGGATTTGCCTGCCCCGTTAGATAAAAGCAATTCTCAAAGGTAATATATAAAAAGTTACCTTCACTAGATAATAAATATTTAAAAAGATAAATTAGACTCATATCTAACAGGGGTGAAGATTTAGTGCTTAGAATTTAGAGTTTTGTAACTATTCTTTCTGTACTCTTTGTAGGCTAATCGATATTTGTATGCCATTGACATCAAGAACTTTCTCAATTTCTCCAGCTTGAAGACCCTCGTTTACCTCAAGTGCCAGAGTTTCTCTTTTAAGGTAATCGAGGTTTTCAGTAATCGCATCTTTTAACTTTTTGTCAGTATCATAAAATATCTTCACCCTATCCACAAGATTGAAATTCGCTTCTTTGCGCATTAACTGAACTTTGTGGATGAGTTCGCGAACCAAGCCTTCATACTCCAATTCCTGGGTGAGTTCTGTGTCGATACCAACGCCAAAATCTCCCTGGATCATAACGCTGGCACCGGGTACTTCGATTTTTCTTATTTCAACATCTTCTTTAGAGATCTCAGTTATTTCACCCTGGACCGTCCCTTTAAGCAAACCAGCATCGATCAATTGCTCGATCTTCTCCTGGGATAGGGATTTTATCCATTGGGCGACTTTGTTCACGGACTTACCAAATTTTGGACCAATCTTATCGAATACTGGTACGGCATTAAATACATAAACCTGTTTAAGGGCATTTGTTCCTACTGCTTTGATGGTCTTGATATTCAGCTCGTCGAGTATCGTAGACTTCGCATCATTCGAAAGCTCAGTACATCCGCTCGGTACATTAATAGTCATGGATGATAATGGTTGTCTAATTTTTGTGTTCGCCTTATTCCGGGCAGCGCGGCCGAGTGAAACGCTCGTTCGGGTCATTGATATTTCTTGTTCCAATGCAGTGTCGATACACTTGACCGCAGGTTCGGGGAACGTGCAAAGGTGGATGCTTTCAGGGGCTTGATTATTAACCCCAGCAACGAGATTTTGATACATATGTTCGGTCAGGAATGGCATGATCGGCGAGATCGTGCGGAGTAATTTGACCAGACATTCATAGAGTACAAGATAAGCAGTTTTCTTATCAGCATCATTTTCAGATTTCCAGAAGCGTTTTCGGCTACGGCGAACATACCAGTTTGATAGGTCATCAAAGAATTTCTCAGCTCCTTTGACTACTGATACTAAATCATAGTTATCGTAAGCCCGTTCACATTGTTCAATCAGAGAATTTAGCTTAGAGAGAATCCATTTATCGAGCTTTCGCAAGTTGGTGTCTGAGATTTTTTTATTGACCGGGTTAAACTGATCGATTCTTGCATAAGTGACAAAGAATGAATAAACATTCCACAGGGTTAGTAAGACCCTTTTTATTTCTTTTGCATGAACATAGCCAAAATTCAGATTCTGAACCGGGTTATGTTTGGCGAACATCCAGCGCATTACATCAGCACCGATCTTTTCCGTAGCTTCATCTGACCAGATCGCATTGCCTTTGCTTTTGTGCATTTCCTCGCCGTGCTCATCATTCATCGAGGCATAGCCCTGGAGCACTTTGAATGGCGGTTTCTTTTCCAAAACCGTGCTCATTGCAAGTATCGCATAAAACCAGAGTCTGAACTGCCCAGGCAGGGATTCAGAGATGAAGTCAGCGGGAAACCACTCGTGCCAATATGTTTTATCAAAGGGATAACCATTG
>JAUWLY010000302.1 GCA_030613445.1 Candidatus Stahliibacteriota bacterium
GAAGGGATAGTTGGATAGTCGGATAGTCTGATCGTTGAATTGCTGTAACCATAAGACCATAAGACCATGAGACTATAAGACTAAAATAAGGAGAAGAAATGCCCGAAATAAAAGCGTTCAAAGGAATAAGATATAACCTCGAGAAGCTAACAAATCTGGCTGATGTTATCTGCCAACCATACGACCAAGTGACAAACAAAATGGAGCGTGCATACAAGAATCGAAGCCCGTACAACTTCATTCGGCTGGTGCTCACCAAATACTGTGAAGGACATAATCGCCAACGTGAATACCGGGATGCAAGAAGATATGCAGAAACATGGTTAAAGGAAGAAATATTCAAAGGTGACGATAAGGATGCGATATATCCTTATTGGCAAGAATTTACAATTAACAAAACAGAATACATAAGGAAAGGTTTTATCTGCCTGGTCAGACTTGAAGAATTAGGCAAAGGTAATATACTCCCTCATGAAAAAACGCTTTCAAAACCAAAGGCAGACCGTTTAAACCTGTTGAACATCACAAAAAAAGACTTTGAACCAGTATTCTTGCTCTATACAGATACTAAGAATCGCGTGAATGATCTACTCGAGAAACAATGTAAAGACAAACCTCTTGTCGAGATCAAGGATGAAAATAACATCACCCATAAATTATGGCGAATCGATAAAACCGAACCAATTCAAGAAATAGCCGGGCTCTTGAAGTCATCGATTTTCGTGATCGCTGATGGACATCACCGTTATGAAACTGCTTTCAACTATAGTAAGGAACTGGGTAATGCCAAGAAAGACCATCCGGCTAATTTCAAGATGATCGCCCTCGTAAATATTGAAGACCCGGGTCTGGTCATTTTACCGACGCACCGACTCATTAAAAATCTCGATGATTTCAGCTTGGCTGGTTTTCTTGACAAAACTGAGAAATCCTTTGACATAAGAAAAACCGACAAAGATAATATCACCAATGCTCTTGCAGAAGCTAAATCTGGTGCTTTTGGCTTTTATAGCCCGCAAACTGCCTATATCCTAAGGTTGAAATCGAAAAAGGCGATGGAGGAATTACTAGCTGACCATAGCAAGGAATATTGTACCCTTGACGTCGCAATACTCCATACCCTGTTGATCGAAGATGTCCTTAATATTAAACCTGAGAACATTGAGGAACACGTGCGATATGAACGCGGTGTTAGGGACGCTATGAGGCGGGTCGATAACGGCGCCTTTCAATTCTGTTTTCTCTTGAACCCCACGCGCTCTGAGCAAGTCAAGAAGGTTGCCCAGAACAAAGAACGAATGCCTCAGAAATCGACTGATTTTTTTCCCAAACTCATTTCCGGGCTGGTCTTCTACGATGTAGCCAGCGAGTAGCAAGCATCTGGCACGCATCAACCAGACACCGCTCTGAGACTTAAATACCGATAAGCATATATAAAAAATCCTTGACAATTTCCGAATTGTCAGTATAATTTATGCTTAGTTTAAGGTTGTGTATGTTCTATGTGAAACAAATGAAAGGAGGTATTGCTCAGTAAGATAAAACACGTAGGGGAAAAATAAATAATACAAACAGTAATTAAGAGAAATGGAAAAAGGAGAAAAAATGAAAAAATATGTAATAGGTATGTTAGTATTGGTGATAGGTTTCGCATTGGCAGAGGAGTTCCCTTATATACCTGGCACCACTTGTAATATTCCTGGAACAGCACCAATTGAACTCGACCAGACTGAACTGAAGCCGTTTGTTTCTCGTGGGCCAGTTTGGAAAGGACTTGAGCAGATGTCTCAGGAAGAAAGAGAGAATTCGGAGATTCAACTCGTCCTTGAGAAAGATGCAACTGACGAAGCCTTACACATGGCATACAGGATTGAAAATGTTTGGAACAGCGGTGAATTTGAGAATGCGCTTGCACTCTTCCCAGAACTTGCAGAATTAACAGATATTAATGAAATGGCAATTGGTAATGCATGGCGAACACCAATCCCAACGCAGGAACAACCTGATTGGGGAGCTGATGTGAGAATTGGTAATCGTGATTCAGTCTATATTTGTGCTTTTGATAGGCATAATAGTAATGGCAATCTCTTCGCAATAATCCTCTTGAATGGTGACGGTAATACATGTCGCTGGGATGTGAATTTCTCAACTGATGGCGGACAAACCTGGAGTGAAACATATGATTGGTGGGCAAATTATGGTCTGAACTCTCTTGATGCCGTAGTAGTTGCAAACCATTGTTATGTCGGTTTTGGAAGAGGATCTAATCAGGACCAAGGATTTCTCATGCGTTTCCGAGTAACTGACGGAACCCAGGAAGACTTTCCCAATGCTTCTCCTTATATAATCGTATTTACCACAACTTCACCTGATTCGATTGCAGAGGTTTCTCTCTGGAGTAACCATGACCAATTTGATAACCGTATATACTACTCGGCAATAATCAATGACGGACAGGTCAGGGCTCTGTGGGATGACCCCGATGCCACTAGCTGGACTGAATATGCCACTAATATCACAAATGCAGAAAGAGGGTTGGACGCTGGTTGGAACCAAGATAATGCAGACCGCTATCATTGGCTTTCATATTTAAGCTATAATGACAGTCTGCATATTCACTCTGTTGAAGCAGGTACCTGGTCACAAAGGCTTCAATATGCAGTCGGTACACCGACTGATTACACGTCAGTCGGTGCTTATCGTGACACCATCATCGTCTTCTTTGACTATCGTGGAGCCGGTGTTTACATCCGATATTTAGTGACTTATGATGCAGGAGGTACTTGGTACTACGGCACTGTAGATGATACAACAACCACACAAGAATCGCCTGATGTCACTGCCCGACGTGGTGGTGGTCAAGGTGTTGTCTACCGTTTTTACACGTCGCCTCGTGAATTGCGATATGCCTGGCGAAATTATTCAGGTGGCTGGTCTACTCCAGTCAGGACAACAGAGTATGCACCATACTATAACAAGCCTTCGATCGAATACCTTGATGGCGGTGTACACGGCGTTGTCTATCTTAGCTGGACATCACCGCAATATCACGCTGTATATTTTACCCGGAGTGATTGGACTGGTATTGTGGAGAACAAATCAAAGGATTTGACTTCACACCTTGTCTCTCTTGCACCAAACCCATCAAGAGGAAGCAGTACAAGACTCTTCTTTGTCGTGACTAACCAGGGCAATGTCAACATATCAGTATATGATGCTGCTGGTAGAATCGTCAAAACTTTGGTCAATGAAAGTAAACCAGCTGGTGATTACTCAATTACCATGAATAATGATAACCTCGCCTCAGGTATCTATTTTGTGCGTGTTGAAACACCCGATGGTGTAAATACGAAACCGATGACGATCATAAGATAAAAGACTGTAGGGCGTAATGCGTAGCGCAGGGCGCCGAAATAGTAAAAGGGGACGGTGTCAAACCGTCCCCTTTTTGTTTGATAAATCCACATTGTAGTCGCTCGATTCATCGAGCCTTAAACCATTACCCTATCCGATAAATCGGATGACTACAAATAAAACTAACCCGACCTGTAGTTGCCCAATCCATTGGGCCTTAACCATTACCCTATCCGATAAATCGGATGACTACAAACCCACACCTGTAGTTGTCTGATTTATCAGACCATTCTTCCCCTGTAGTTGCCCAATCCATTGGGCCTTAACCATTA
>JAUWLY010000052.1 GCA_030613445.1 Candidatus Stahliibacteriota bacterium
TTTAAGACGCTGCGAAAAATACTGGAAGGACTAGCCTGATGCCAAGAGAAAGAATATTAAAGGGGATCGCGGTTTCTCAGGGCATTGCCCAAGGAAAAGTATTTATCTATGAAACAAAGCACATTGAAGTCTTTCAGACACCCATACTTTCCGTGTATCTAAAGGACGAAACTGAAAGACTCGACCGAGCAATAAAGAAAACTGAACACGAATTACGCAATATCCAGAAACGCTTAAATTATGAAATTGGCGAGAATTTCGCTCAGTTTCTTGATGCTCAAGTTATGATGCTTAGTGACAAAACAATAATTCAAAAAGTAAAAGCGAGAATAGTTGACAATAGACTCAATGCCGAGTACGTCTACCATGAAGTAATTAAGGAGTATGCTGAAAAACTTGGTGCTACGAAGGATACATATCTAAAGGAACGGGTCGCTGACATATGGGATGTTGGATCACGTGTTCTGAGAAATCTCTTGGGGCTTACGCATGGCTCAGTCGTCGAGGTACCTGCGGGCTCCATAATTGTCGCCCATGACATTTCCCCTTCTGAGGCGGCATTGATAAATCCAAAGAGTGTCCTTGGTATCGCCACTGAGGCGGGTGGCAGAACATCGCACACGGCGATTACTGCTCGAGCTCTGGAAATACCAGCAGTATTGGGTATAAAGGGACTTATCGGCAAAATTGGGAATAGTGAACAAGTAATCCTCGATGGTGATCGGGGGATCATGATAAAAAACCCCAGCGCTGGGAGAATTCATTTCTATGAAATCGCCAAGAAAAAGGTCCTGGAATTGAAAAAAACTCTCTCACCCTTCTGCGAACTTCCTGCCAAGACCAAAGATGGTCGTCATATTGATATCTCAGCCAATATCGAATTTTTCTCTGAATATACACATGCCAAGAAATACGGCGCTGAAGGTATCGGGTTGTTTAGAACTGAGTTTCTCTACTTGACAAGACACGGCAGTCCGACTGAAGAAGAACAATACCACGTATATAATGCTCTCGCAAAAAAGATGAAACCTTCTCCAGTAATCATCCGGACTTATGATTTGGGCGGCGACAAAGTCTTTTCTGATTACCAAGAAGCAAATCCTTATCTGGGTTGGCGTGCTATAAGGGTCTGCCTTGACGATCTGGACTTTTTCAAAATGCAGCTGCGTGCGATCTTACGGGCTTCAGTGAACAAGAACGTGAAGATCATGTTTCCGATGATCTCTAATTATGAAGAGATTAAGCGAATAAGTCTTATTTTCGAAAAGACAAAAAGCGAATTGCGTGCCAAGAAAATCGATTTTGATGAAGAAATACAATTTGGCATCATGGTTGAAACCCCATCTGCTGCGCTATTGAGTCCGCATCTTGCTCATCAAGTCGATTTTTTCAGTATTGGCTCAAATGATCTAACCCAATACACGATTGCGGTAGATCGAGGTAACGAAAAAATAAGCCAACTCTTCGACCATTTTCATCCTGCGGTTTTGCAGCTGATAAAACAGATAATAGATGCCGGACATCAGGCTCACATCTGGGTGGGTCTGTGTGGCGAACTTGCCGCTGACCCATTGGCAATACCACTGCTCATTGGAATGGGTATCGATGAATTGTCAATGAACCCTGGTTCAATACCACGGGCAAAAATGGTGGTCCGGGCCATCACTATACCAGAATGCGAAGAAATTGCAAAAGGTGCATTGCGTTTCAGAACGCCACTCGAAATCAAAAGATATTTGCATCGATCTATCCATAAAAAATTCCATGGTATTGATGAAGTAATAAAATGAGAGATATCATTTCTTCGATGCCGGAGCAGATGCTCACGGCGATCCAGCTTATCCCTCGCGTAGCCATTAAGAAAAAAAACTTAGATAAGGTTCTGGTCTGTGGTATGGGCGGCTCAGGTATTAGCGGTGAAATCCTCAAAGTGTTGTATCCAAGCGTTCAAATAATATCAAATAAGGATTATACGATCCCCCAGTACATTGACCGCAACACGCTCGCTATTGTTATCAGCTATTCAGGAAACACTGAAGAAACACTCAGTAATTATGCACTTCTGAGAAAAAAAGGTACTAAAATGGCAATTATCTCTTCAGGCGATCAGCTTTTCAACAAAGAAGCTGATATCAAAGTAAAGATCCCCGGCGGTCTACCACCTCGAGGTGCACTGGGGTATCTATTCACCCCTTTGCCCTTTATACTCTGGAAATTCCATCTTATCCGCACCAACCCCAAAACCGGGATGACCAACCTCGCGAATTTTTTGAAGAAAAAAAGAAAAACAATTGAACAAAAAGCAAAAAACCTGGCTAAAATGTTCATAGAAAAACTACCGGTTATTTATGCTAACTCATCAACCTATATGCCGGTTGCCCGTCGCTGGCAATGTCAGTTAAATGAAAATGCCAAAACCCTTGCCCACATCAATATCATCCCTGAAATGAATCATAATGAAATTGTGGGTTTAGGTCGACCCGGGATACTAAACGCAGCGATCCTACCGGTCTTTCTCAATGACCCGCGGGCGCACAAAAGAAATAAAGCAAGGGTCGCCATAATGCACCGTGTTATCAAAGGGCTTTTCTGTGGCGCAATTGAAATAGAGCCCCAAGGCAACAATGCCTTTAAGTGTATATTCTGGACTATCATGTTGGGCGACTTCATGAGTTATTATCTTGCCAAAGCAACTGATATTGAGCCCTTGCCAGTAAAAAGAATCGACTATCTTAAAAACGAGCTGTCCAAGCTTTAACCCTGGGCAAAGGTTGGGTAATTTATTCCGAAACGTTTTTTATAATACAGCCTCATACCGAAAAATACCACAAGCAGGACTATCGAATATAGCGGAAACAAATAAACGGTCACCAATGTAAATAGCAAACCGGGCAAACGGAATGAAGCGATTGTAAGTTTTCTGTTTTGCTCATTCTTCAGCAGGGAATACACTGCCCCATAGACAAAAAGAGGAAATGAAAGTACTGCTGGTATTAAACAAACCAAATCCTCCATCATGTACGCGGTGAGTATTGCCGCCGCCATGAGCACAGTTGAACATACCAAAGAAACCTGTTTACCAAGAAGAATTGCAGTCGTTTTTTCCCCGGCTTTTCGGTCACCTTCAATATCCACAACTGTTGTATTGATGAAGACCGCACTGATACTCAAAAAATAAGGGACAAACCTGACGAACATCGCCGTGTCAAAAGACCGAACAAGCAACCAGCCAACTGCGAAGTTGATCATGCCGTAACCAAAGCCATTGGCCATTGTATCGAGTAAAGGTTTACCCTTGAGCTTAATCGGCGGCAAAGAATATAAAACTCCAAGAATAAGAGAAATACCGATAAAAACTAAAAATATAAAAGAAAACTTCAGTGAAAGCAGTACGGCCGCAACCCAGAGCACTGCCATCTCGATATAGGCATGTTTGATCGGTACATGACCTTCAGAGAGTATGAATAATTTCTTATTCGCTCGATCGGTTTCAATATCAGTTATCTGGTTGAAGATATAAACTCCACCCATTATACAAGTATAGATGATCAATCCGATGACAATATCGACCGAGAAACCACCTTTTTCTTGCGCCAGATAGCAACCGATGAGCAAAAAATTCCAGCAAGGGATAAGTATGAGTGGTCTTAAAATAAAAAGATAATCAAAAGGATTAAATCTAGACATCCATGTTTTATTATGCTTTATTTACTTTTCCCGAACGGATGCACTTCGTACATACAAGCATCTTTTTTACTTTTCCGTGAATTTTCACCCTCACGCTCTGCAAATTTATCTTGAACTTCCGCTTGGTAACATTATGTGCGTGACTGATACTGCCACCGCTCTGAGCATGTCTCTCGCATATCGCACATTTTCTTGCCATAGATCTCCTTTCTTTACCATTATATTTAATAAACCCATGATGTCAACAAGATGTTGAACGATATGCTCAATTGACATAACTTAGATGATTCATAATCACCCCCTCTTAATCCTCTCCCCTATGGGGAGAGGGAAGGGTGAGGGGAGTCAAGATTCCCTATTCCACCTTCACAACCCGGATAGGGTTGAAACTCTTGTCTTCAGGGATGAGGAAGTAGATTCCTGCCGGAAGACCAAAACCGATTCTATGTCCAAAACAACTGCCAACCTTCTTGCCTGATATATCATAGAGAATAAAATGCTTATTCTCATAACCAATGACGGTAGTAAATGAAGAAAAGGGATTAGGGAAGGCTGCAGTGTGAGGTGTGTAAGATAGATGCAAAGAATAGGGATGCTCCTCTATGCCGCCATTCCCATAAGCATCGGTTTTTATAAGGTATACTAGCCAAGCGGTCATAAATTGGGCAGACCCTGCAATAATGTAACCTCCATCTGTAGTCTGCTGGACAGAATTACCATACTCATCACCTGCCCCTCCGTAGGTTCTTGTCCAGAGGGTATCTCCAAGAGAATCGGTCTTGATAAGGAAAACCTGAAAGCTATTGCCGAAAGAAGAGGTAGTTCCTGCAATAATATAGCCTTCATCCGTGGTCTGCTGCACAGAATTACCATACTCATCACCTGCCCCTCCGTGGGTTCTGGTCCATAGGGTATCTCCAAGGGAGTCGGTCTTGATGAGATAAACTTGGGCACCGTATCCACCGGTAGGAGTGGCATATCCGACAACGATGTAGCCTTCATCTGTGGTCTGCTGCACAGAATTGCCCTTAGAGGGATCACCTGCACCATAGTGCTTCTGCCATATCAGCTGACAAAAGGCTGTACCAACAAAAAGCATCAAACCTAAAACATAAGGCACAAACCGAAGCGGATTACAATCTTTTTTCATTTATGCTCCTAAATAATTATAGTTTTTCTTTATAATATGTCAATACTCAGTATTTGTTGACACAGCTACGCATATTCATATAATGTATTCATGACAGTACGTGAGAACATTGCACAGTTGCAGGAGCATATTGCTCACGCGTGTGCGCGGGTGAACCGAAATCCTGAAGAGATCACCATCGTTGCGGTCACAAAAACAGTCCTAATACCTAAGATCGAAGAAGTGATACAACATGGTATTACAATCATTGGAGAAAATCGTGTTCAAGAAGCAAAAACAAAGTTTCCGCTCATCGGCAAGAAAGTCACCTGGCATATGATCGGTCATTTACAGACTAATAAAGTCAAAGATGCCCTTAAAATATTTAGCTTGATCCACAGCCTTGATTCCCTGAAGCTTGCCCAGGAGATCGAAAAGAAAGCAGGTACACCAATTGATTGTTTAATCGAAGTAAATACCTCGCACGAACCAACAAAATTCGGCATTGACCCTGAAAATGCCATCAATTTCTATGCAGCGCTCAAGGATTTTAATAAGCTGAACATTAAGGGATTAATGACCATTGGTCCGGGCTGGGCAATCCAGGACAAAGAAGCATCACGCCCTTGTTTTCGTCTTCTTGCATCGTTGAAAGATGATATTGAAAAGACATGTAAGTGTTCTTTGCCGATCCTATCAATGGGTATGACATCTGACTATGAAATCGCCATTGAAGAAGGCGCCAACATGATCCGGGTCGGCACCGCAATATTTGGACCAAGAGGATAACTGTTATGCCTAAACCGCGAGAATTAGGGATCGAAGATTTAAGAAAACTTAATGAATGGCGCAGGTATCAATCGACCCTTTCTTTTATTCTCTACGTCGCATTGAAAAAACTCGCCCCAGAAAGCGAGCTCAGAATAGAACACTCAATGAGCAAGGGCTTTTACTGTATCTTGTCAAATAAATTTCGTCAAGGACTCTTGAAAAGAGTTGAAGCGGAAATGAAAAGAATAATTAGGAATAATGTTCCTATTAAAAGGAAAGCACTGACGAGAAAACAAGCCATCAAATTATTCAAACGACTCAAAATGGTAAGTAAGGTGACCTATTTGGAAAACATCCGCAAACAACGTATTACAGTCTATTCATTACTCAATGAGCATGATATCTTTATGATGCCGCCGCTTGAGACAACCGGCTCGGTAGACCTCTTCTATCTCAAATCATTTTCTCCTGGATTTATTATCATCTTCCCAACGTGGCAGGATTCATCAAAGCTACCTGATTATATCCCCCAACCAAAGCTAGCACGGATCTTCAGCGAGTATGAAGGCTGGGCAAGGATCCTCGGCATTAATGATCTCGGTCAGTTGAATTATGCAATAAGACAGAACAAAGGTGCTGAAATCGTTAAAATAAGTGAGGCTCTCCATGAAAAGAAAATCGTCTATATTGCCGACAGCATCGTCAAGGAAAAAAAGAAACTTGTCTTAATTGCCGGGCCAAGCAGCGCCGGCAAAACAACCTTCACAAAGAGGCTGGCTATTCAGCTCTTAGTCAATGGAATAAAACCCCTGATCATTTCCGCTGACGACTACTTCTTGCCACACAGCCAAACGCCAAGAGACGAATTCGGTGGTCTTGATTTCGAATCCATTAATGCGGTCGACATACCTCTTTTGAACGACCATTTGCTCAGAATCATAAAGGGTAAGGAGGTACGTATGCCAAAATTCAATTTTTTAACTGGTCGGAGAAATAAAGGTAGTGAGACCCTCTTACCTGAAGATGGTATTATATTACTTGAAGGTATCCATTGTTTAAATGAAGATTTTACGCGCCACGTGCCGAAATCACTTAAGTTCAAGATCTATGTCAGTGCTTTAACGCAACTCAATATCGATGACCATAATCGAGCGTCAACGACTGACGTTCGTATGATACGACGTATTGTTCGCGACACTTACTTTCGTGGCTACAAGATAAGGGGCGTTCTGCAACATTGGGCCAGTGTTCGGGATGGTGAAGAGAAGAACATCTATCCATTCCAGGAAAAGGCCGACGAGATGTTCAATTCGGCGCTCATATATGAACCGGCCATTCAGAAAAAATTCTGTCTACCAATCCTTAAGCGCATAAAAAAGGACTATCCTGAATATGAAGAAGCCAAGCGCCTGATTGACTTCCTCAACCTCTTTCTTGAAGTAGATGAACGATGTATCCCCTCGAATTCCATATTGCGGGAATTTATCGGTGGTAGTTCATTCATCTATTAGACCCGTTTCATACAATATCGATTGACACAATCATCTTGCTGATTATAATAGAGAAAATAGATGAAAGATGATAGATTTTAGATACTAGACCAGAAAGATACTAGATGATAGGGGCTAGATTCTAGGATTTAGAATCTAATACCTGTCTTTATTCTATCTTTTTGCCGGGGTGGTGGAATTGGCAGACACATACGCTTGAGGGGCGTAGGCCTTCGGGCATGGGGGTTCAAGTCCCCCCTCCGGCATACGGGAGGCATACATGTTTCAATCCTTTATTTTAATATTCTGTTTAAGCAACCCGATGACCGCCAGGGTGTATTCAACTAACACAGACGGCAGTGCACATCTTGAGCAGGTTATTTGCGTCCATCAAATGCAACAAAGAACCCCACCGCAGCAGATGCCTGGGTGGCCGAAAACAATGGGAACTCACCCTAACTATAAACCCAGCGGTGTTAGTTTTGCTGACATCAATGGCGATGGCAATCTTGAGATCATCGCTGGTTCGACTGACAATACAGTACATGTATGGGATTACCAAGGCAATGAATTGACTGGATGGCCAATCACTCTACCGGCTATAGTCCAAGCAAAGGTCGCTATTGGTGACATTGATAATAATGGTGATATGGAAATAATCATTGCAGCACGTGATGGTTATGTGTATGTGTATCATCATGACGGCACGAGCTTTACTGGCTGGCCGCAAAATGCGAACGGTGTTCTCGGACTCATTGCTCCATCTCTCTTTGATCTTGATCACGATGGAGACCTTGAGATAATCATGCCCCAAATGCAGTCTGGACAACCAGGTCATGTATATGTATGGCACCACGATGGGCAGATTTATCCTGGCTGGCCACAAAATACTGATTACCTTGCCGTTGCCACAGCAGCAGTCGCTGATATCGATAATGATAGTCTCTATGAAATCGTTGCTCTTTCTTATCGCTCGGTTTATGTTTGGGATCAAAACGGCAATATCAAACCCGGTTGGCCCAGACTCAATGTTGCTGGTGGCATGAGCTATGCACAGCCAGTCTTAGCTGATTTGGATGACGATGGAGACATTGAAGTGCTCCACTCTTATTATTCAAGTGGGCAGAACTATGTGGGCATTTACGACCATGATGCTGCAAACTTTCCAGGTTGGCCGCAGACCTATCCGGGTCCCCAGACTTATACAACACCGGTAACAGCGGATATTGACGGAAATAATCTTGAAATCTTCGGCGGTGGACACATAATAGGCGGACCTAATCTCTCAGCACGCCATCATACCGGTGTTTTGGTATCAGGATGGCCCGTAACAGTGGAAATGCTTGAATGCTCACCAATTGTATTTGATCTTGATGCTGATGGTGACCGTGAAGTTCTGGTTGGAGACAATCTGTCACCTGGTAATTTCTACGCATATCATGGTAACGGTTCGCTAGTTAGCGATTGGCCGATCCCAACAACTGCCGCAACCATGGTCAATAGTGCTGCAGTAGGTGATATTGATCAGGACGGTGATATCGAGATCGCCCTTGTTGTTCTCGACGGTACAGTCAATCTGTGGACCCTGGAAAGTATACCCTATCATGGTTACCTGACTGATTGGGGAACCTATTTTCACGATATCTGGAATACTGGCTGGTTACATCCAGCACCACCACAAAACTTAGGAGCGGTTGTAGGTTCAGACTACATTACCCTTTTGTGGTCGGCAAATTTTGAACCAGATATTGCTGGCTATAATGCGTACCGCGCCGATGTATCAGGTGGACCTTATATCAAGGTCAACACTGTACTCATCACCGACACAACCTGTACTGACACCACCGTTGTACCCGGGAATGGCTACTACTACTGCGTGACCGCTCAGATCAAAGCTTTGGCCGAATCTCGTCTCAGCAATGAAACTTTTGCTTTTGTTGGTATCCAGGAATATCAGTCAAATCAACTTTCCGGAATATCTGCAACACCAAATCCTTTTACAGAACATCTTTTACTCAATATACCAGAGGGTCAGTCTGCGCAGATTCACATATACGATATCAAAGGTTCGTTGATCCACAAGCTTGATGGTATTGGACCGCTTTCATGGAAACCCGAGCGCACCTTGTCTGAAGGCGTCTATTTTGTTTTCATCAAAGTAGCTAATAATGTGGCGGTAAAGAAAATAATCAAACTCGACTAAAACTTCTTTCCTCAATTAACTATACGCTATTAGCCATCAGCTATTGGCTATCTATCGTGCTACTTGTAGCACACGGAGAGCGAGGGATTCGAACCCCCATGGGATTGCTCCCGGCGGTTTTCAAGACCGCTGCCTTACCGTTAGGACTAGCTCTCCACAAACATCGGTTACGGTTCGCGGTTTGGAAAAGCGATATGGTTTCGTTTTTGTTTTTCACTTTTCAAGGATCTCGAAACCGTCTAACGAATCGCCTTTCGCAACCGATTAACGTAAACTATCCTATTGAATTATATCCATTCCAAAACGCTTGTCAACTTCCTCCACTTGACTGCAGTCTAATATTTAATATAATAACAGCGACACAAAAAAGATGCTAGATACTAGATAATAGATATTAGCTACCAGAATCTAGCCCCTAGCATCTAAAATCTGTCTTTTTTGGGGGATCGTTCAATGGTAGGACGGTTGTCTCTGGATCAACTGATCGGGGTTCGAATCCCTGTCCCCCAGGTGGCTTATGGCTAATAGCGTATAGCTTATGGCGGATGGTTTTTGTAATAAAAGGACGAATAATGGCATTCCGATTTGAGAATTTGGAAATATGGAAACTGGCAATTGATTATGGAGAGAAGATTCACCAATTAATAAAGAAGTTTCCTAAATCGGAGATATTTGGTTTATCTGCTGATCTAAATAGAGCGGGTATTTCAGTTTCGTCCAATATTGCTGAAGGTTCGGGCAGTGAAAGTAATCGTGAATTCAAGCGATTTCTTGGTATTGCCAGAAAATCGATCTTTGAAACTATATCGCAATTGATTATTGCACGAAGGAGGGGATATATTACTGATGAGGAATTCTATAGTGCGTACCGTGATGGTGAACTGTTAGTGAAAAAGGTCAGTAGCTTTCGAAATAGTTTGAAATAATGTCTTTGCTATTAGCCATTAGCAATTAGCTATAAGCCGTTCCGCACTATGTGCGGAACATGGAGAGGTGGCCGAGCGGTCAAAGGCACCCGCTTGCTAAGCGGTTTCTCGTCGAAAGATGGGACGGGAGTTCGAATCTCCCCCTCTCCGTTGGCTAATGGCAAATGGTGAATATTAGCTTGGCTTGATAAATCAAGCAACTACAGATGGGTTTTGTAGTTGTCCGATTTATCGGACACAGCCCAATGAATTGGGCGACTGCGATTGTGAAATAGGATTGTTATATGAATAACCAAAATGAAATCAGAGTTAGAATGGCACCGAGCCCAACCGGGTTTTTCCACGTTGGCAGTGCGCGCACTGCTCTATTCAACTGGCTCTTTGCAAAACACCATAAAGGTAAATTCATTCTCCGTGTTGAAGATACTGATGTCGAAAGGTCGTCTGAAGAAATGATAAAAGTCGTTCTGAATGGTATGGCTTGGTTAGGCATGGATCGATATGAAGGACCTTATTATCAATCCAAACGGATGGACTTTTACAAAAAATATGTCGATAAATTAATCAAGGATGGAAAAGCCTATTATTGCTATTGTAACCCCCAGGACTTAGCCGGGGAAAGAAAAGCGGCTTATGCGAATAAACAAGACTGGAAGTATGATCGGAGATGTCTCTCTCTTAATGCAGCTGACAAAAAGAAAAAAGAGGAATCAAACACACCAAAGGCAGTCAGGTTTCTCGTTCCCGAACATAGAGTAACATATAAAGACATTGTATACGGCGAGATATCAAGGGATTCAAAGGACATCGAGGATTTTGTAATACAACGGGCTAATGGCATGCCGACTTATAATCTTGCCTGTGTCGTCGATGACCATGATATGGGCATCAGTCATGTAATTAGAGGAGCGGATCACATTACCAATACACCGAAACAGATTCTTTTGTATGAAGCGCTCAATCTTCAGAAACCTGAATTTGCTCACTTACCTCTAATCCTTGGTCAAGATAAAAGCAAATTATCAAAACGCCACGATGCAGTGTCTCTTGATGAATACAAGGAAAAAGGATTCCTGTCTGATGCAATGGTGAATTATTTAGCATTATTAAGTTGGTCCCCTGGTGATAATAATGAAGATTTCATGGACAGAAAAAAACCTGAGAATCTAGGGACAGTGGATATGGTTAGGCTGGCGAAGGAGTTTACACTTGAGCGAGTCAATAAGGCTAATGCAATCTTTGATGTAACAAAACTTGAATGGATGAATCAACAGTATATCCATCAACTCAATCACGATAAATTTCAAGAACTATTGAAACCATTTATTATTAAATATGGATTAATGACCGAGAAAACACTTATCAGGGATCATCAACGATATGTCGAGATTTGCAATCTGATGCAACCACGACTGAAGACACTCGACGAGATCAACAACCAGGGTAGGTATTTTTTCAAAGATGATTTTGACTATGACCAGACAGCACTTCAAAAATTCACGAACAAAGAAACATTGACAATAATGAAGACCTTCTTAGTAGTGATACAGGATATCAATCCTTTTGAGGTAATGAATATCGAGATGACACTGCTAAATTTTGGTAAAGACCACGGCTTGAAGGTGAAACAATGGATCCACCCACTGCGTGTCTTTACCACGGGTAGCACAGGAGGACCACCACTCTTTGATACTCTGGAACTGATCGGCAAAGAACAGTGTATTTACCGTATTGAAAAAATACTGAAACAAAAGCAGGAGAAATGATGATAAC